>RSAS01000400.1 GCA_003934145.1 Candidatus Viridilinea halotolerans
TACGACGAGAGACCCTTCGCTCCGCCTGCGGCTCCGCTCCTGAGAAACAAACGCCCCCGTCATGCTGAGCGTAGCGAAGCATCTCTTTTCGAGCGACGAGAGACCCTTCGCTCCGCCTGCGGCTCTGCTCCTGGGAAACAAACGCCCCCGTCATGCTGAGCGTAGCGAAGCATCTCTTCTGGTTACGACGAGAGACCCTTCGCTCCGCTCAGGGTGACAGAACTTTTGTTTCTCACAGGCCACTGGCCCGCGGGCCATTTCGTACTCAGGGTGATAGCGTTTCTTTTGCGCTATTGCGTTATATGTTACGCTTGATCGATACGGCTGCGCTCGCCTCGCGCACGTCTCGATTATGGAGGTTCACCTCATGGCCTGCCAAATTTGTGGTCGTCACGCGCCCGCCTTCCCCGTCACGCTCTACCAAAACATCGGCATGCTGGTGGCATTTCGCCACCAAAAGCTTGATGGCGTCTTCTGTCGAGACTGCATTGCCCACTACTTTTGGGAATACACGCTTGTCACCCTCGTGTTAGGGTGGTGGAGTATCATTTCGGTATTCTTTACACCAATGATTTTGATCAACAATCTATTCTACTTCATTCGGGCGCAAATGAGGCAGGCCGCACCATCCCCCTATATTGCGCCGCTCGCCTCCAATCTGCTCGCGGACGCCTGTCCGCGATGCCAAACACTGCAATCCAGCCGGGTTGGCCTGAGCCACAGTGTATTGGCGAGCTTGACCGTGAGTGGATTGTTCCTCGCGTGGGCGGGCTATCTCGTGCTGGGTATGGCACAGGGTAGCACCTCCATCGGCAATTGGGTGGTCGCTGGGTTCTTCGTGGGCCTCAACTTTCTGGTCGCCATATGTTTGTTGATGTTGATGCGTCACCCGCTACGACGATGTCAACAGTGTCACGCGATCTGGTCAGTGACGAACCCCTAACTGAACTACGAACTAGCTCCCCCTAACAAAAGGGTGGGTGCGGGAACCTGGTTCCCGCACCCACCCTTTTCTATTACCTACGCAAGGTTTCGGGTTACTTTACCGTCTGACGTTGCGCACCTGACACCTGACCCCTGAAACCTGACACCTGACACCTTGTCCTACGCCTGCGCCGCCGCGTACAGATCTGCCACCTTCGTCCAACTCACCACATTCCACCAGGCATCAAGATAGGCCGGGCGCTTGAACTGATACTTCAGGTAGTAGGCGTGCTCCCAGACATCCACGCCCAGGATAGCGGTCTTGCCCTCCATCAGCGGATTGTCTTGGTTGGGCGTACTCATGATGCTCAACGTACCAGCGGCATCACTCACCAGCCAAGCCCAACCGGAGCCAAAGCGGCCCAAGCCAGCAGCCTTGAACTGCTCCTTAAAGGCATCAAAGCTGCCAAACGCAGCGGTGATCGCCTCAGCTAGTGCGCCCGCCGGCTGGCCGCCAGTAGCATCCATAACTTCCCAGAAGAAGGTGTGGTTCCAATGGCCACCGCCGTTGTTGCGTACCACCGTCCGAATGTCTTCCGGCAGCGCCGCAAGGTTGGTCAGCAATTGCTCTAAGCTCTGATCGGCAAACTGCGGATGCTTGGCGATCGCGTTATTCAAATTGGTAACGTAGGTATTATGATGGTTGTCGTGATGAAAGCGCATCGTCGCTTCATCAATATGCGGCTCTAAGGCGTCATAGCCATAGGGCAAAGGGGACAATGCAAACGGCATTGGATATACCTCCATATAAATCAATCAACGGGCGTAATGCGGTAGCGACAATACGGGCCACCTTGCGCCAACGTCGTCTCTTGGACAACCGGCACCGCGAGCAGCTCGCTGTAGAGCAGCACCTCCTGCTCACAGAGCTGCAAGCATTGGCGAGCGACACAATCAACCGGGCAATTGTACTCGGTGAGTACAAGGACACCATCGGCATCTTCTTCCCACTCGCACATATAGCCCTGATCAGTCAGCAGACCCGTCAACGTAATCACCCGTTCGCGGCAATTCTGGCCAGCGAGCCGCGGGGCCAAGTCGCGCAACTGGCGTTGGCGTCGCCCCGCAAGGATCTCCGTCACTGCCGTTGTGCCATTCTGCCGCTCGACATGATTGATCAGATCGATAGCCAGACGATCATAGCGCCGTGGGAAACTCTCTTCCGCTGCGGGCGTGAGCGCATAGAGATTCGCGGGACGCCCAACTCCCCGCCGCAGACCCATAATCTGTACGAGGCCATCACGTTCCAGCAGGCCCAGATGCTGGCGGATGCCAACTGCGCCCACGTACAGACATTCGCTCAACTCCAGCGCTGTCATTTCGCCGTGGCGACGCAAGAGTTGAAGAATACTGCGCCGAGTTGAGCCTTGCTCTTTGCGCTCCGTCGCCATGGTGTACTTTCGGTATGAGTTACTATTAGAAAACCCTAAGCTAGAGTATAGCATTAGCGTTTTCGGGATGTCAAGATTTGCTTTGCGCTCCTTTCTTGTGGCAAGGATGGGGATTGCCCGCCGACGACGTGGTACAATCCAAGCAACGTAGCTCATTACATGGGTGTGACCAAAACACGTAGGAAGGGGGTGCGGGGGAACCAGGTTCCCCCGCGTTTTCCCCCTGTCCGGTGGGGTGTGGGGCGCAGCCCTACCCATTTTGGTCACACCCTAATCACATGCGCCGCTGCGCGAAAGGAATGAAATATGACGACCGCCCTCTTCGAGCAAACGCTCACGCTGGCCCACCAATTGAACGCCCATGAGCAAGCGCGTCTGATTGAAGCGTTGGCGAAAGCTCTGGCCTCGCAACCGTCCACGCCCCCCGTAGCGGGTGTCGCGTCCGTGCCTGCGGCCTGGACGCGCTTGTTCGCGTTCAGTGACGAACTTCGTGCTACCTACCCGGAGGCGAACCCGGCGGCCCGGCTCGAAATGTAACGTTTGTCGCGCTCGACGCGGGGTTGGCGCAGGAGGCGGCATATCTGGCAGCCGACCGCGCCATCCGTGGTGCCGATGCCGTCTACGTGGCCGTGGCGCAGCGTTACCGCTGTGCGCTGGTCTCACTTGACCGCGAACAGCGCGAACGTGCCGCGCTGCTTGTGCCTACGCTGACGCCAACTGAGGCGCTGGCTCAACGTAACGCTGCGCCTTAGGGAAGCGGATTGTGTTGATTGCCCCGCTGCTTTGTCTTACTGCAATGTCCATGCCACGGCATGCTGCAAGTTGGCCATGGTGCGGATGCCGCTCAGATCCACCCCAAGCCCCACGATCGTCTGGGCTACCTCTGGGCGAATCCCGGTGAGAATCACTTCGCTGCCCAGCAATTTGACCGCCCGCGTCGCTTGGAGCAGCGTGTGCGCCACTTGGGTGTCTACCACCGGCACGCCCGTAATATCAATGATCACCGTCGTGGCATGATGGGCCTCTACCCCCTCCAGCAGGGTGCTAATGATCTGCTGGGTACGGTGCGAATCGAGGCTGCCAATCAAGGGCATGGCCAGCACACGATGGGCTAAGGGCATCAGCGGCGAGGCGAGTTCGTGCAATGCCCGGCGCTGGGCGGTGATGATCTCTTCCTGCAATTGCGCTTGGAGTTCGCGCTGGGCCTGTAGCTCGCGTTCGTGCTGCGCTTGTTCGCTAATATCACGGATAAAACCACCGCGCGCTAACGGCTCGCCGGTCTGATCATAGATCAGAAAGGTGCTCAAGAGCCCCAGAAAGGTCGTGCCATCGGCACGCACGTAGTTCAGCCGCCCGATCCAAACGCCATGCTTCATTACGTGCGCAAGCGCTTCTTGCAAGCGCGTATTGCGATCCGCTTCGGCAACGTACACCCATGTGGGCTGCTTGAGCGAATCTTCACCATGGCCCAACATGCGCTTGAAGGTGGTGTTGACGTAGCGCAGTGTGCCGTTAAAATCGGTAATGAAAAGACTGTCAATAGCATTCTCGAAGAGCGCTTCGAGAAAATGCTGTTTCTCTTGGCGTGGATCGTTATGCTGCTGTGCCGCCGCCAGTTGAGCCTCAAGTTCGATAATACGTTCTTGTAGGACGGAAAGCGATGGATTCATAGGAGATTCCTATGCGGCATGGCCGCATAACATCCGCTGGAAGTGGGCCATGGCGAACCATGTTCGCCATGGCCCACTATTCTGCAAATAAGACCTCACAGGTCTGCTCTTCTGCACTGGAACGCCATCAGCAAAGACCTGTGAGGTCTATGCTCGTCCTTATCTGAAAGGTATTGCGCCATGGCCCACTTGCCACGCCTCACGAGAAGAGTACATCCACATCGTCGCGTGTCAGCGACTTGAAGATGCCGCCTTCGGCATTGATCAACTGCTCGACGAGCGCTCGTTTTTGCTCTTGGAGCTTGAGGATCTTTTCTTCGACTGTGTCGCGGGTGATCAGTTTGTAGACAAAGACCGGTTTGGTCTGGCCGATGCGGTGCGTGCGGTCGGTGGCCTGCATCTCCACCGCCGGGTTCCACCAGGGGTCAACGTGGATCACGTAGTCGGCGGCGGTGAGGTTGAGGCCCACGCCGCCCGCCTTCAGGCTGATCAGGAAGAAGGGCAGATCCTCTTCGCTCTGGAAGCGATCTACTACCTGCTGGCGGTTGCGCGTCGAGCCGTCGAGGTAGGCGTAGGGAATCTTCTGCTCATCCAAGCTCTCGCGGATGATCTTGAGCATCTCGACAAACTGCGAGAAGATCAGCGCCTTGTGCCCTTCGGAACGCAGCGTGTGCAACGTTTCGATGAGCAGATCAAACTTGGCCGAACTGCCGCGAAATTTCGCGTCAATCAAACGTGGGTGGTTGCAGATCTGGCGCAAACGCAGCAGCCCTTCAAGGATCTTCATGCGCGCATCGCCCAGCCCCTCGTCCTCCATCATGCCCAGCAGCATTGACCGGTAGTAGTCGCGGGTCTTGTTGTAGAGCTTGCGCTGCGCCGGTTCCATTTCGGTGATCAGCAACTCTTCGCTGCGCGGCGGCAGATCGAGCGCCACTTGATCCTTGGTGCGGCGCAGAATGAAGGGGTAGACCATTTTGCGCAAGAAGGTGGCCGTGTCGCCATCCTGCTTGCGCTCAATCGGGGTGGCAAACTCTTCGCGGAAGTAATCAAGGTTGCCCAGCAGTCCCGGATTGAGGAAAGCGAACTGCGACCAGAGTTCGAGGGTGCTATTCTCGACGGGTGTGCCGGTGAGAACCAAACGATGGTCGGCGCGTAAGGCGCGCGCCGCCCGCGAGGTCGCCGCCACCGGATTCTTGATCGCCTGCGACTCGTCGAGAATCGTGTAGTGGAATTGGTAGCCGCGCAAGAGTTCAATATCGCGCAGCAGAATGCCGTAGGTGGTGAGCACCAGATCGTACTGCGCAAAATCTGCCGCCTCGGTGATGCGCCCTTGGTCGGCGTGGACATAGACACGCAGGCCGGGGGTAAACTGCTGCGCCTCACGCTCCCAATTAAAGAGCAGCGAACGCGGCATGACGAGCAGCGTCGCGGCGGGGCGCGGCGTTTCCTCGTAGAGCGACTGGAGGAAGGCGAGGGTCTGCACGGTTTTGCCCGTGCCCATGTCATCGGCGAGGCAGCCGCCAAACTGGTAGTTGCGCAAAAAGTGGAGCCACTCATAGCCAGCCTGCTGGTAGGGGCGCAACTCGCCGGTGAAGCCTTGGGGCAACGGCTTAGCCTCAAGGCGCTCGAAGCTCTTGAGGCGCTCGCGGCGCTCGGTAAAGGCCGCATCGGTCTCGGAGCGGTCGGCCTCGGCGAGCAACTGATCGAGCAGCACAAGGTGGTGGCTGGCCACGCGCAAATTGCCCTCGTGCTCTTCGCTAAAGGCAAAAAGATGTTTGTAGCGCGCCGCCCAATCTTCGGGGATCGACCCCAAAGAGCCATCGGCCAGCTTGACATAGCGGTCGCGCCGTTTGAGCGCCCGTTTGAGATCCTTCAGCGGCAGCGTCTGGTCGCCAAAGCTAACCACCGCCTGCACATCGAACCAATCCATGCCCGAATTGACATTGAAGCTAATACTGGGGCGGCTGCGGTTGACGCGGGCGAGGGTCAGCGCCTCTTCGCCAAAGACGGTAAAACCAGCGGCGGCCAGTTTGGGCACCTCGCGCAGCAGAAAATCAGCCGCCGTGACATTCTTGCGCAGCGCGAATTCGTTGGGTGCCGTGCCGCGCTTGAGGCCGTGGCCACTCGCAAGCAGTTGGTACGCATCCTGCTCTGCTATGCTATCGCGCTTGATGCGCATAAAATTGGATGACCCTGCGCGGCGGCGCACGCTATCGATGGGCAACTGTTTTTCGAAGGGCAAGTCAAACTCGCCGTAAGCGAAACGCAATTCAACCAGCAGATCGCCAGCGCGTTCACTCAGATAGACGCACGGTTGCGGCGCAACCGCGAGATCATCCCACTGCACGACATTGCCCGTAACCGTGACGTGATTGGTCAAAGGGAGCAAATAGCGGTCGAGGAACTCCGCCTCCTGATCGAGCGGAATGCGCAGCCGCGCATAGTTGATCAGGATCTCCGGATCGGGCGCACCATCCGCCAAGCGCATCACTTCGTTCTCCGCAGCGATCCAGACCGGATCGCGGGCGAGGATCGTACACTTTTGCGGACTCAAATCAAGTTCAAAGCCATCAGCCGCGACTTGAAACTGCGCCTCAATCGCCTCAGTGCGCCGGTTGAGCTTCAAGCGCAGCGCCACAGGATTGGCATGCACGGTGAGTTGCCCGTCACCTAGGGGATCTTGCTCATCGCCTTGGTAGACGAGCCACCCGGCAAGCATGGACATCACCGTTGCCAGATTGCGGGTACCGTTCTGCCAGTAACCATAATTACCGACCATCGTGACGGCAGCGTTCACGGCGGTAATTACATTGTTCGGTACCAAGGGGTAGCTGGCGGGATCAATCGCACTGCGCACCGCACGCAGCGATAATGACGGGTGTTCGTTAATCCATTCCCCCACATGAAAGGCATGCTGCTTATGTTCATCGGGCATCTCGCGGATGCTTAGGCTGTAGGGCACCAGCGTCCAGTTGTTGTTGCGCTGCTGGAGGCTAAAGACAATCGTGCTCTGTAGCGAAGCGGGGTTACTGCGGCGCGGCTGGTTCTGCATGGTGCGATCCAAAACCGCCCGCCAGATCGCCGGTGGATGGCTCGCAAGATAGTCACGCAGGGCCACGACGGCGGCGACACGATGTTGACACATGCCCCAGCCATAGCCCAGGCGACAGTTACAATTAACATAAAGCTGATTGCCGTGCAAGCCGATGGATACGCGCTGGGCTTGCTGGTTAGGAATCTCGACATGCACCGCCGCCGTCGTATCGTTCACCTGCTCGATGCGGGTGTGGCCCTGCGTCACCGTTTCGCGGCCCTGTTTGACCACCTTCGGCTGGGTGTATTGGAATAATTTGTTTAGATCAAGCGCTTCAGCGGTAAGAAGAAAGAGCATAGTATGGTAACCTGTTGGGGCGAGAGCCCAAAGAGCAGAGAACAGAGAACAGAGAACAGAGAACAGAGCACAGAGCACAGAGAACAGAGCAACGCCGCCCCATGGCTCAACGCCGCCCCATGGCCCAACGCCACTCCATGGCTCAACGCCACCTAACAGTGTATAGCAAGCCTAGCTAATTTGTAAAGGCGACCATTATGCGCATCCTCCGACTAACTACCCTCTTTATATGCCTCCTCCTTCTTGGCGCGTGCGAGGTTGAAGGGGGCGTCGAGCGCCCGACGCTGGTTGGGGTTGCTCCCACCGTAGCGAGCGCCCCCACGACGGCGAACCCCGTGGCGACCGCCGCGTCTCCTGTGCCCGACGACGCGCTGCCGCCGACGCAGGGCAGCGAAGCCAGCCTGCGTATTGGCATGCTGACCGACCCGGGCGATCTCTTGCCCTACCACAACGACAGCGCCGATGAGCGTTTGACCGCCCCCATCACCGAGTTGCTCTTTCCGGCCCCGTTGCTGGCGGTAGGCTACAGTTACACCACCACGGGGGTACTCGAGCGTGTGCCAAGTTTTGAAAATGGCGATGTGACCCTCAGCACCGTCGCAGTTGTGCGTGATGGCGAGGAGAGCAGCGGGGATGCCACCAGCACCCTAACCGAAGCGCAGCAGTTGCAGGTCACCTTCCGTTGGAACCGGGAGTTGCGTTGGGCGGACGGGGTGCCGGTGACGGCGGGCGATTCGCTCTTTGCCTACGAACTGGCCCGGCAGCTCAACTTGGGCCAAGAGGCGCAGAGTAAACTCGATCTGATCGAGCGCTACGAGCAACTGGATGCCCACACCACCCGCGCCGTGTTGCGCCCCGACTTCATGGATGCGGCCTATATCACCACCTATTTCACGCCCTTGCCGCGCCACCTTTTGGCTGACGTCGCGCCCAGTGATCTCTTTAACCACGAATTTATGCTTTGGCCGGTGGGCTACGGCCCCTACCAGATCGCCGAGCGCGACCAGACCAAGTTGCGTCTGGTGCGCAACGCGCACCACCCTGGCCCGCAGAGCCCGTTCGAGAGCATCAATTTCTTGTTCCGCGACAACGCGGAGTTGTTGTGGAGCGCGGTGGCGGGCGGGAGTCTCGATCTGGTCGCTTTTGATCAGCCGCAGAGCGATGTACTGACGGCGATCCGCGCCGAAGCCGAGCGGGGTGCGTTCCAGGTAAGCAGCACCGCCAGCCCGATCTGGGAGCATCTCGACTTTAACCTTGATGTTCCTTTGTTCCAAGACATTCGCGTGCGGCGGGCCGTCGCCCATGCGATCAACCGCGAAGCCATCGCCCACGATCTCTTAGGCGGCTACGGGCAGGTCTTGGCGAGCTGGATCGTCCCTGGGCAAGCGGCGGCTGCCCCGCCCGACCTCCTCACCCGCTACCCTTACGATCCCGACGAGGCGCGGCGACTGCTCGACGAGAAGCAGATCGTGGACAGCAACGGTGACGGCTTGCGCGACATCAATGGCGAACCAGTCACGCTCAACCTGCTTACCACGCAAGGCTCGCCGTTACGCCTAGCGACGGCACAGCGCATCCGCGACGATCTGGCAGCGGTAGGTTTAGGGCTATCGATCCAAGAATTGCCAACGTCGGCGCTCTACAGTCCCGACGGCCCACTCTTTCGCCGCAACTTCGAGTTAGCGCTCTTCGCCTGGATTGCCAGCCCCGACCCGCGCGGCTGGGAGCGTTGGAGTTGTGCAGGGGTGCCGAGCGCGAGCAACAACTGGACGGGCAACAACTTTGCGGGCTGGTGCTTCTTCGAGGCCGACCGCGCCATCCGCACCGCCACCACCACCCTCGACCCCGACGAGCGCACCGCAGCCTACCAACGCCAGCAGGAGCTCTTCACCCAAGAGTTGCCCGTGCTACCGCTCTTCCAGCGCGTAGATCTCCTCGTGAGCAACCCCCAGTTCACGGGCATCAGCGCCGACCCAACGGCACCGTTTACGTGGAATATGGCGCAGTGGGGGCGCTAAGACCTGGTTCGTGGCAACGTTACAGTTTGCGCCAATAGGTAGTGCCGACTTTAGTCGGCTTCCCATCGCATCCAAAGACCTCTGCCGACTAAAGTCGGCACTACGATGGTCAAGCTGAAACGCCAATTCTGAAACCTTGTCTAAGGTTGTATAATCAAGCCAAACGCTTCTAGCCCCCACGAGCAGCAACATGGACATTCAGCACTGGCGCACGCTCCCTGCTGTACAACGTGCTTTAGCCGAACTGGCCGACTACCGCCCGCTGCTAGCGACGGCTATTGCCGTACAGCAGATTCCGGCACCAACCTTTGACGAGACGGAGCGGGGCAGCTTTGTGCTGGATCGCTTGCGCAGCCTTGGCCTCTGCGAGGTGGAACGCGACGAAATTGGCAACGTCTACGGTGTGCGGCGCGGCAGCCGCCGCGGGCCGGGGCTGTTGATTTCGGCCCACCTCGATACGGTCTTTCCCCGCGAAACCAACCTGCGCGTGCGCTACGCTGGCGAACGGGTCTACGGCCCAGGGCTGGGCGATAACAGCACCGGCCTCGCCGGCTTGATTCACGCAGCCCAAATGTTTCAGCTTCATGATCTACCCAACGCAGGCGACATCTGGTTTGTGGCCAACGTGGGCGAGGAGGGCATGGGCGATCTGCGCGGCATCAAAGCGGCGATCGAGCGTCTACGCCAGCAGATCAAGCGCGTGATTGTGCTTGAGGGCTGCGATTTTGGCACCCTGCACCATCAAGCGATTGGCGTACGGCGCT
>RSAS01000238.1 GCA_003934145.1 Candidatus Viridilinea halotolerans
GGCGGCAGAGCAGGATTACGCCGACGTTGATAAACTCGCCGCGTTCGACGCGGGGGACGACACGGATGATGGCGTACTCACATGCGCTCGCGAGCATGAATTGCCTCCTCCACAAAATGGCGCGGTGGGGCCAGACGTGCCGTGAGGTAGGTGCGATACGCTGCACGTTCGGCGTCGCTCGTGGCGAAGGGGCTGGTGGCGTCGTTGAGCCACGCCTCCGGAATGGCATCCACTACATGGGCAATAAGTTCTGCGGTGAGTAGCGGGGCTAATGCGGCATCGGCGGCCCGTAGATCGCCCGCCGCAGGCAGGAGTACGTGGTCGCGCACTTGGGCGAAGGGCGTCAGCATGCGCTGCTCCCAGTTGGCCCAACCGTGGTGGATATAGAGCGCCGCGCCGTGGTCGATCAGGTAGAGTTGGCGGTGCCAGAGCAGCAGGTTGGGGTTGTTGGGCATACGATCAACGTTCATGGTGAAGGCATCAAACCAGACGATGCGAGCGGCGAGGGCTGGGTCAATGATGGAGGCTTGCAGCGGATCGAAGCCTAAAGCGCCGGGCAGAAAATCGAGCGCGAGGTTGAGCCCTACGCTGGCCGTCACGAGATCTTGTACCTCCTCGTCAGGTTCGTTGCGGCCCAGTGCCGCATCAACATGTACAAAGACCAATTCGGGCATGGGAAGGCCGAGGGCGCGGGCGAGTTCGCCGCAGAGCAATTCGGCGATGAGCGCCCGCGGCCCTTGGCCCGCCCCACGGAATTTGAGGACGTACATGCCCTCGTCATCCCCTTCGATGATGGCGGGCAGTGAGCCGCCTTCACGCAACTGGGTGACGTAGCGGGTGGCGTTTATGGTACGTAGCATGGAAGAATCCGTTTGGTATGGTTCCCCTTGGCGGGGAGGTACGGAGGGGCTGCGCCCCTCCGTATGCAACAAGGGTTTGCACGGGAACCATGTTCCCGCGCAACTCAGTGACCAAAACGTGTAGGAAGGGGGCACGCGGGTACCTCGTTCCCGCGCATCCTCCTGCCGTCCGGCGGGATGTGGGGCGCAGCCCTACAGATTTTGGTCACACCCATTTGATACGAATGGTAAGCCCCGTGGTCTATCTATGTAGGGAAGCAACGAACGCTCCCCCCCTGGATTGGTTGGGCAGTCGCCCTCCTGTAGCCACGAGGAAGGTTTTATGGCCACGCACGACAATGATCTCGCGCGCAGACAGGTCTCGCAACGCCCTGAAGGGTTCGGATGGTGGGATGGCGGCGTGTTGGCGACGCTTTTGCTCTTTGCATTCTACCGCCATGAGTTGGGGCTGTGGGCGGTGGGCCTCACGCTGTTGCTTGTGACACTGGCACTGTTCACGCGGGGGGAGGCAGCCCAGTTGCGGATGCTACGCACTGCCGAGCCAACTGAGCAGAAGTCGCCCCGCATCCTACCTGAGCCGGTGCGCTACCTGCCGCCACTGCCGCCGCCGCCCCAGGCAGAGCCGGAGTATGCCTACGATTGTTTTCTCTCCTACCACGCCCCCGACCGCGAGGCAGCGCGGGTGTTGGTAGCACAGCTTAAAGCGGCAGGGTTGCGCCCCTGGTTTGATCAGGACGAAATTCGCACCGGCCAGCCCTGGATGGAGCGCGTTGAGCAGGGTTTGGCCCAGTCGCGGGCGACGCTGGTGCTGATTGGGACGCATGGCGTCGGGCGCTGGCAGCGTCAAGAGGCCCACGTCGCCATCCGCCAAGCCATTGCTGCCGCTGGCGCGCGCCCCGTCATCCCCGTGCTGCTGCCCGGCGCGGATCGCTGCGGACTGCCGCCGCTGCTCGATAGCTTTTCGTGGGTCGAGTTTGCCCATGGCCTTGATGATGCGGATGCCTTTGAGCGGCTGGTGGTGGGATGTGGCGGATCGTGACTCTTTTTTTGCAATAGCCCAAAACTCGCCCTGTGGGATCGCATCGCAGCCTGTCACCCTGAGTACGAAATGGCCCGCGGGCCAGTGGCCCCGTGAGAAACAAAAATTCTGTCACCCTGAGCGCAGCGAAGGGTCTCTCGTCAGTCGAAAAGAGATGCTTC
>RSAS01000897.1 GCA_003934145.1 Candidatus Viridilinea halotolerans
CGCAAAAAGCGGCAGTTTATCCCCATTTGGTGAAACCCTTTGAGGGGGCGCGGCCCCCGCAGCATCCCCCCCTTGATGCGCATGGGGCGCAAGCCCCATACGCATGAACGTAAGCCTCTGGTGGACCTTCCGGCGGGGGTTCGGGCTTGCCCTGAGCTTAGTCGAAGGGGCATGGCCCCCGAAAAATTTCCCTTTCCAGCGGGGTTTAAGGGGCCGCAGGCCCCTTAAGTTACTGCGCATGGGCGCAGGCCCCACAAAGGGCAACAAACAGAGTAACGTCAACCTTCCCTTACGAAAGGCAATTGCAGACACCATGACGACTCGTGAAGGAGCGGATCAGCAGCAGCCTCAAACGACCCGCGAGAAGATCGCGCAGTTGCGGCGGGCACGTTTGCACTTGCAACGTGGCGGCGGACGTGAGCGTATTGCGCGCCAACATGAAACGGGCAAGCTCACGGCGCGTGAGCGCATCGATCTCTTGCTCGAGAAGGAGACCTTTCAGGAACTCTTTCTCTTTGCGCGCCATCGAGCGACTGCCTTCGGTATGGCGGGCAAAGACCTCCCCGGTGAGGGGGTGGTTACTGGTTGTGGTACGGTGGTCGGGCGGCAGGTCTTTGTGGCCGCGCAGGATTTCACCGTCGCCGGTGGTTCGGTGGGTGAAACCCAGGCCGACAAGATTTGCCAAACGATGGATCTGGCGCTGAAGTGTGGCGCACCCTTTGTGACCTTCAACGATAGCGGCGGCGCACGCATTCAGGAGGGGATCGACGCGCTGAGTGGCTACGGACGCATCTTCTACCGCAACGTGTTGCTCTCGGGCGTCGTGCCGCAGATCGCAATCATCGCCGGGCCGTGCGCCGGGGGCGCGGCCTATTCGCCCGCATTGATGGACTTTATCATCATGGTGCGCGGCACCAGCGAGATGTTCATCACTGGCCCGGAGGTGCTCAAGCAGGTGACGGGTGAGGTGGTGACCTCGACCGAGCTTGGTGGCCCTGATGCGCAGATGAGCAGCGGAGTGGCCCATTTCGTCGCCGAAAGCGATGCCGATGCGGTGCATATCTGTCAGCAACTGCTCAGTTTCTTGCCCGCCAACAATCTCGAAGATCCGCCCGACATCGGCGATGGCACGATCAAATTCTACAACGATCCCGCACTCGATAGCGCCATTCCCGATGATTCCCGCGCTCCCTACGATATTAAGCCGATCATCGAGCGCCTTGTGGATAATGGCGAACTGCTCGAGATCCACAAGACCTTTGCCCCCAACGCGGTCGTCGGTTTTGCGCGCCTGAACGGGAGTACCATCGGCGTCGTTGCCAACCAGCCGTCGGTGATGGCGGGCGTGCTCAACATCGATGCCTCCGATAAGATTGCGGGCTTTGTGCGTTTGTGCAACGCCTTCAATGTTCCGCTGCTCACCCTGATCGATGTCCCCGGCTTTTTGCCTGGCGTAGATCAGGAGCGCGGAGGCATCATTCGCCACGGTGCCAAGATGCTCTTTGCCTACGGGGCCGCCACGGTGCCCAAGATCTCGCTCATTCTGCGCAAAGCTTACGGCGGCGCCTACTTGGCCATGTGTGGCAAGGATCTGGGGGCCGACCGCGTGGCCGCTTGGCCGACCAGCGAGATTGCCGTGATGGGGCCAGAAGGCGCGGTGAGCATCGTCTTCCGCGACGAGATCAAGAAGGCGAGCAACCCCGCCGAGGCGCGTGCCGAATTCGCCCGCCGCTACCGCGCCGAGTTCGCCTCACCCTACGCTGGTGCCGCCCGCAATTTGATCGATGACATCATCGAACCCAGCGAAACCCGTCGCTACCTCAGCCTGGCCTTCGCCTCGCTGCGCCGCAAGCGTGAACTGCGCCCGCAGAAGAAGCATGGCTTGATGCCGCTGTAGATAGCGCTAAAGCGGGAGAACGTTAAACGCTAAAGCGGAAGAACGTTAAACGCTAAAGCGGAAGAACACTAAGGGAAGTGGAAACTTTTAAGCATCCCGGCAGCCTGTCATGCTGAGCGCAGCGAAGCATCTCTTTTCGACTGACGAGAGACCCTTCCCCT
>RSAS01000153.1:0-7670 GCA_003934145.1 Candidatus Viridilinea halotolerans
CCCCGCACCCCCACCCGGCGGGGGCTCGGTGCGGGGGCCGTGCCCCCGCACCCCCGCCGCAGGAGTCTTTGCGGGGGCCAAGCCCCCGCGCCCCCGCCCGTTCATGGACGGACAGAAAATCTGTACGCCCCCACACTGGAACCGCATTGGAACGCCAAGAATCTCAGTATCTTCGCCCCCTCTCCCACAACGTGGGAGAGGGGGTAGGGGGGTGAGGGCCATCCAGGGCATCCCCATCATCCATTCGTGGCTTGCGGAGCGCATGTTCTGTCCGCCCGTGAACCCCCACCCGGCGGGGGCTCGGTGCGGGGGCCGTGCCCCCGCACCCCCACCCGGCGGGGGCTCGGTGCGGGGGCCGTGCCCCCGCACCCCCACCCGACGGGAGCTAGTTGCGGGGGCCGTGCCCCCGCACCCCCACCCGACGGAATGAACGGGAGGCTCCCTGCTCCCTGCTTCCGGCTTCCGGCTTCCGGCTTCCTACCTCTAGGCCGCCAGTTCCTCACGCACCCAATCGTAGCCCTTCTCTTCCAGCTCGAGCGCCAGTTCGGGACCGGCATCGCGCACGATGCGGCCATCCATCATGACGGAGACGAAGTCGGGCTTGATGTAGTTTAGCAAGCGCTGGTAGTGGGTGATCACCAAAACACCCATTTCGGGGTTGGCGAGGCGGTTGACCCCCTCGGCGACGACGCGCAGCGCATCAATGTCGAGGCCCGAGTCGGTTTCGTCCATCACCGCCATTGTCGGGCGTAGCATGGTCATCTGAAGAATCTCGAGGCGCTTCTTCTCACCGCCCGAAAAACCTTCGTTGAGGTAGCGACGGGCGAAGCCCTCGTCCATCTCCAGCGCCTTCATGCCCTCACGCAACTGCTTGCGGAATTCCGCCATCGGGATGGCGGTCTCTTTCGGATCTTTGCCCTCTTCGGCGCGGTGGGCGTTGAGCGCGGCGCGCAAAAAGTTGGCGACACTCACGCCGGGGACGGCCACGGGGTATTGGAAGGCCAAGAAGAGGCCCAACTTGCTGCGCTCATCGGTGTCCAATTCAAGGACGTTCTGGCCCTTGTACCAGATTTCGCCGCCGGTGACTTCGTAGCTCGGATGGCCCGCAATGATATTGGCCAGCGTACTCTTGCCGCTGCCGTTGGGCCCCATGATGGCATGGATCGTTCCGCCGCGTACCGTCAGGTTGACCCCACGCAGAATCGCTTTGTCCTCAATGGTGGCGTGGAGATCTTTGATGACCAAATCGTTACTCATAAACTCCTCGGGTAGGTGTGACTAAGTCGAACATCGTTATGTTGTGGGGCAACCAGGTTGCCCATGGGTATGAACGTAAGGGGCCTGCGGCCCCTAAAACCCCATCGGAAGGGGGGATTTTTCGGGGGCCAAGCCCCCGAATCCCCGCCGGGCAGCGGTACCCCACGCCCCGGCTTCCCGTCACTCGTCACGCATCACATATCACTCGTCACTGACACAAGCGGAATGGTTTCGCTCTTTACCACAAAGCGGCAGGTGTGGCCGCCTTCGCGGATGCTGCTTTCGAGCGCCAGTTTTTCACCGAGGACAAACTCGATCATCTGGCGTTCCATCGAACAGACTTCGGGATAGTCTTGGGCTATGTCGTAGAAGGGGCAGGCGAAGAGGCTGATGCCATCGCCTGCGGCGACCACTTCGGCGGGAACGCCACGCTGTTCGAGGAGGAGGCGCAGTTCGTTAAGCCGTTCAGTGACATCGTGGCCATCCATGCGGTCGCTATACTCATCGGCTAGGCGACGGCTGACGCGCTCAAGCAGTTGTTCGAGTTTGTCGGCCCCTTCGTGGGCCAAGAGTTCGCGCAACAGGCCCGTAATGAGCCGATTGTACTGTTGCGGAAAGCGGCTGCGCGCCTCGTCGCTGAGCGTGTAGACCAAACGAGGCCGACCAGGGCCGTAGCGCTCGGTGCGCGCCGCGACGAGCCCTTCGGCTTGGAGGTGGACGATGTGTTCGCGGGCGGCGGTGGCGCTCACGCCGAGCATGGCCGCCAATTCCTTGATCGTCGCTTCGCCCTGGCGTTGCAGGTGTTGCAGAATTTGCCCGGGCGGACTGGTTGTCGCATAGCCAATTACAAGCATAGTAGCCATCCTTCAAACTACTAGGCAGTGTATCAGCGTTGAGGGGTTTTGTCAATAAAGTCAGGAAATACTTTGTTTATTGCTGGTTTCTTTTTTATTTGCTGTTGGCGGCGTAGCCACCAACAGCAAATAGAAAGGGTGTGACTGAACATTGTGGGGCCATGCCCCCACGCCCCCGCCGCACGGGGACTTTTTGGGGGCCATGCCCCAATACCTTTCAAATAAGGGAGAGCATAGACCTCACAGGTCTTTGCTGATGGCGTTCCAGTGCAGAAGAGCAGACCTGTGAGGTCTTATTTGAAACGTATGGGGCCGTGCCCCCACGCCCCCGCCGCAGGCGGCGCAAAACAGGGTTGCAACTGTAGTGCTCTCGCGTCTCGCGTCTCGCGTCTCGCGTCTCGCGTCTCGCGTCTCCCCTCACTCCTTGCGTAGCCAGCCGCGCTCCAAGGCGTAGCGCACTAGCGCCGATCGGCTGGTTAGGCCGAGTTTCTCCATCGCCCGCGCCCGGTAGGTCTCGACGGTCTTGATGCTCAGGCTGAGTTGGAGGCCGATCTCTTTGTTGCTGTAGCCCTGGACGACACGCTGTACTACTTCGCGCTCGCGTTCGCTCAGGTCGGCCCCTAAAAGATCGGTGGTGGCGGCTGGTCGCCGCGCATAACGCCCCACCACATGATCGGCGAGCAAGGGGTCGATGTAAAGCCCCGCTGAGGCGACGACGCGAATGGCCTGAATCAGTGCGTCGGCGGCGGTGTGCTTGAGAATGTAGCCCGATGCGCCCACCGCGAGCATCTGGCGCAAATAACTGGTGTCGTCGTGGACGCTGAGTACCAGCACTTTGATCGCCGGGTGGCTCTGTTTGATGCGCTCGGTGGCCTGGATGCCGTTCTCGCCGGACATCGAGATGTCCATGATCACCACGTCCGGGAGGCACGCCACGATCTGCGGCCATGCCGTTGCGCCATCCCCGGCTTCGCCCACCACCTCTATATCGGTCTGGGGGGCGATCAGCGCTTTGAGTCCTTCGCGGAGCACCATGTGGTCATCAACGAGGAATACTTTGATCGCCACTCTCATTGCCTTTCTCTGTAACCGCAGGCAGCGGGATGTAGGCAAAAATGGTGGTACCACTACCTAGCTCGGATTCGATATTCAGACCGCCACCCAGTAACTCCACGCGCTCGCGCATGCCCGTCAGCCCCATCTGATCGACACGCCCTAGGCTCTCCCACAGTTCGGGCACGGTAAAACCTACTCCGTCATCCTCGACAATCAGCCGCACTTGCGTGGGGGTACATTCAACAATCACACTTACTTCGTTGGCTTGGGCATGTTTGAATACATTGGTCAATGCTTCTTGAACCAGCCTGTAGATCGTCGCCTCGGTGGCGAGGGGCAACGGCGCCGCGTCGAGGCCGCTGGTGTGCAGATCCACGGCAACGTGCGCCCGCGTTGACCAGTGGTCTACGTAGTTACTAAGCGCCAATTGCAGCCCCAGATCGTCAAGCACTGAGGGGCGCAGTTGCACCGCCAGATGGCGCACCTCTTGGCTGATCTGTACCGCCAGCGCTTGCAGTTGGGTCACCGGATCTGCGCTGGGATCGTCGTCCGCAAAGGTGTCCCGCAGCCCCTTGAGGCCGAGAATCAGGGTGGTGAGCCCCTGGCCCAACTGGTCGTGGAGCTCATGGGCAATGTGACGGCGCTCCTCTTCCTGCGCCGTCACCAACTGCTGCAACAACTGCTGGCGCGCCTGTTCCGCCAGCACGCGCTCGGCGATCTGCGCCTGGAGCGCTTCGTTGGTGGCGGCGAGTTCGTCGGTGCGTGCAGCAACCCGCTGCTCCAAATTCTCGTTGGCATGCTGCAGTACCGTCTCGGCATGCTTGAGGGCGGTAATGTCGGCAAAGGTCAGTACCACGCCATCAATGTTGCCGGTGAGGGTGCGGTAGGGCCGGATCTGCATGTTCCACCAGCGCTGCTGCTCCGGCTGGTAGACCACCTCTTGGATCGCGACGCTGCTTACGGTCACATGGGCGATCAACAACTGCAGGTTGCCACAGTCAAAGAGGGTGCGTAGGTCGCTGAGTGGTCGCCCCAGGTCCGATTCGATCAGCGCAAAGAGTTCGGTGGCTTGGGGCGTGAAGCGAGCGATGCGCCCGTCGGGGTAGAGAAAGATCGCCGGAATCTGGGCGCTGGCGAAGAGATTGGCGAGATCGGCATTGGCGCGATCCAACTCCGCGATCTTGCGGCTGAGTTCGGCATTGACCGTCTGCAACTCTTCGTTGATCGACTGAATCTCCTCCTTCGAGGTCTGCAACTCCTCGTTGGTAGCTTGCATCTCTTCGTTGAGCGCCCGCAGTTCTTCGTTGGCAGCGGTCAGATCGAGGTTGGCCTCTTGATGTTCGCGAATAATCGCCTCAAGCGTATCACGCGTGCGTTGCAACTCAAGCGCAAGCACATCGGCGGAGCTACCCAACATACCCGGTATTTCATCACTCGGCACCAGCGGCGTTTGCGGGCGGGTTACCTGTAGCACCACCAAGAGCAGCTCGGTATCAATGTCCGGCTCATCAAGCAGACGCACCGCCAGCGTAATCGGGATCTGCTCGTTGCCACTGCTAAGCAGCAGATGCTCGCGCACCACGGGCGTGCGATCCTGGCTCACCGCCCGCACAGCCGCACGCAGGGGCAGTTGGATGTCGGGGTGCGCCAAGGCCAAGAGGTTGGTCGTGGGCGCGCCCGCAGGCACCAGCAGGTAGGGGTAGGTGCGCCCGCTGAGGTGGACAATCATGCCCTGTTCGTCAATCGCCACCGCCGTCGGCGTGTAATCGCGCAGCAGAATACGCTCGATGGCCGTACTGACGCCATGCGTGGCCGTCACCGCAGTACGGCGCGTCACGCCACTCGTGCGCGCCCCCGCACGGCCCACATTGGCCCACGGCAGATCGACCAACGGGCGTAACAGCCGCTCTTTACGCTGGTAGATGCGCTGCGCCCCGTCGATCACGCGGAACAACTCGCCCTCGCCATTGACGCCGGTGGCATGTTCAGCCGCACCAAGAAAGAGATAGCCGTTGGGCGCGAGCGCATAGTGAAAAACGGGCGTAAGCCGTCGTTGCAAATCACCATCAAAATAGATCAACAAATTGCGACACGCGATCAGATCCATGCGTCCAAAGGGGGGGTCACTGATCAGATTGTGTACCGAAAAGAGACACTGCTCGCGCAGTTTTTTGCTCACCTGGTAGTACTGACCTTCTTGAAGAAAAAAACGCGCTAGGCGATCGGGCGAGACATTGGCCGCAATACTCGCATCATAACGTCCACGGCGCGCCAGCGTGAGGGCGGTCTCATCAATATCGGTGGCAAAGATCTGCACGGCTGGCGGCGCATCAAGTTTATCAAAATGCTCCGACAGCAGCATAGCCAGCGAATAGGCCTCTTCGCCCGTGGCGCAACCCGGCACCCAAACGCGCACCGGGCCGCTCGCGGCGCGGTTGCGCAGCAGGTGCGGAATAAACGTAGCGGCCAGCGCCTCAAACGCTGCCGGATCGCGAAAGAATTCAGTCACGCTGATCAAGAGATCCTGAAAGAGCGCTTCCACCTCAATGCGATCATCCTCAAGCCGTGCGTGGTAGGTCTCCATCGAGGCGAGACGCAGCATCTGCATACGGCGCTCAATGCGCCGCCGCAGCGTAGTCTCCTTGTAGTGGCTAAAATCGTGGCCCGTCGTCTGCTGAAGGATGGCCATGATCTGACGCAGCGAAGCCGCCGGTCGCTCCGTCACGACGGGGGGCGGCGCAGGTGCGGCGGGCATGCGGCGGGCATGGGCCTGTAGCACCGCAGGCATGGCCGCGACCGTCAGAATCTGCTCGACGGCATCGGAGGCGATGGCCCGCGACGGCATCTCTGGTGCGGAAGCGGAGTCAGGGTCTTGGGCGAAGGTCAACCCGCCCTGGGCGCGAATCGCCGCCAGCCCTTTGGCGCCATCGGCCCCCGTCCCCGAAAGCACAATCCCCACTGCCCGTGGCCCCTGCTCGGTGGCCAACGAGCGAAAAAAGTGGTCAATCGGCAGACGCAAGCCATGAACCGCCGTCGGCGGCTCGAGGCGCAGTTCACCCTGCTCAATCGTCAGCGCCGTATTCGGCGGAATCAGATAGACATGGTTCGCCGCCACGGGCGTCGTGGCGCTCACCTGCTCTACCGGCATCGCCGTCTGCGCCGCGAGCAACTCGGCCAAATAGCTCGGCTGCTGCGGAGCGAGATGCTGGATCAGCACAAACGCCATGCCGCTATCGGGCGGCATATGTTGCAGAAATTCCGTAAAAGCTTGCAGGCCACCAACCGAAGCGCCAATACCAACAACCTGCGGCGTAAAGCGTGGCGCCTCCTCTAACTCCAACTCCGCAGGTAACGCCTGAAGCGTATGCGAATCGGCCTCCGCAGGGGCAGTATCAGCCATTATGGCCCTCCTGGGCATAGCCCGTAGCGATTGGGCTACCATAGCATTGTAGCACGCTACGTTGGCGGTGGGGGTGCCGTGGGCATGCACATTAACTTAAGGGGCCTGCGGCCCCTTAAACCCCGCTGGAAAGGAAATTTTTCACTGTGACGCTCTTACAGATAGTTATTCGGGTTTTCAACCCCCAGACCCTGAGCATGGGCGGCAGCGATCAGATCGTTATCAGCAGCGACAAACGTTAACCCTGGCATGCCAACGGCAAGGTATTGCGCATTGATCATGAGGGCGACTGCAAGTTGCACCGCATCATAGCCGCGTAGACGATGCTGCTGTGTAAGTAGCACAGCACGGTTGATCGTGGTGCGATCGACGGGAATCAACCCATACTCATCATTGCAGTGCTGTAAGAAACGCTGCAAGATCGCATCGCGCTCGGCGAAGGTGATCCCGCCAGAGGCGCGTTGCTTTGCGCCAATGACCGCAGCGGTTTCAGCCAGAGTCAATTCTCCCAGAAGCAGTGCATGGCCATGTACCGGGGCAGCCAGTGCTTGCATCCACGCTGTCCCAGCTTCGGGAAAGTAGCGTTTGACGATGGCGCTGGTATCGCAATAGAAGACACTCATCCCTTTGCCCCGCGCTGTTCCTGCACAAGCTCGCTCAGCGATTGGCCGCCAGTGCGTGCAAACACGGCATGAATCTCTTCAAGCGACATGCTCGCCTGGGATGCGAGGTGCTTTAGTTCTGGTTCTAGCTCGACGAGAAGACCTGCTTCGCGCAATACCGCCATGGCACGCTCACGCTCGCCTGCCGGTGCTGCCGGAAGGAACCTCCTGGCCAATGACTCTTCAATCAACTTCTCGATCGGGCGACCTGCGTTTGCGGCTTCCTGTGTAAGTCGAGCGTAGAGCTCCGGTTGCAAATCAATGGTTAGGGTGGTCATCAAACACCTTCGTTAGTTTCAGTGAAGCCAACAGCGATATTGTTGGCGAAGAGGTGGCGGCGCTAGCCCAGCTCATTCGATGTTGAACCTCCAGGATGGCGGGAGGGGGTCGGGGAGGGCGAAGCCCTCCCCGAAAACCCCCATCCAATCCTGAAGCTCCAGA
>RSAS01000153.1:7680-10159 GCA_003934145.1 Candidatus Viridilinea halotolerans
GGCGCCCCCTCCCACCCGGAAAACCCCACCCACCTACCCCTTCACCGACCCGGCCAGCAGGCCACGCACAAAGAAGCGCTGCAGCGAGAAGAAGACGAGCAGCGGAATGAGCATGGAGATGAAAGCCCCGGCGGTGAGGACGTGCCAATCTTGGCCGCGTGAACCCACCATATCGGCGAGGCGCATCGTTAGCACCTGCACGTTGGGCTGAGAGCCGATGAAGATCAGGGCGATCAGATAATCGTTCCAGACCCAAAGGAACTGGAAAATGGCAAACGAGGCCAGCGCCGGCAGCGAGAGCGGCAGGATCAGGCGCGTGAAGATGGTAAAGTGAGAGGCACCATCAATGAAGGCCGATTCAAGAATATCACGTGGCAGTTGGCTGATGTAGTTGTAGAGCAGATAGGTAGCCAACGGCAGCCCAAAGCCGGTATGGGCCAACCAGACCGCCATGTAGGTGCCGTTCACATCCAAGCTCACGAAGTCGCGCAAGAGCGGAATAAGCGCCACCTGCAACGGCACCACCAACAGCGCCACGACGATGGTAAAGAGTACAAAACGCCCTGGAAAACGCATCCAGGCGAAGCCGTAGGCGGCAAACGCGGCGATGAGAATGGGGATCACCGTCGCCGGAATCACGACGGCGATGTTGTTGATCAACACGCCCCAGAGATCTTCACCCGCCTCGACCACCTCGTTGCCCGCTGCATCGGTGTAGACATACTCACGTCCGCCGGTGACGATGCGGTAATTTTCGAAAGTGAAATTAGTATTCATGGCCCAGGCTTGGCCCTGCACCGCGATCAGGCCAGCGCGGCGGTTCTCCCAGGGAACCTTGCGGCCATCGGGCAGGATCACGCCATCGGCGATCTGGCGGGCGGTGTAGGTGCCACTGCCCAACTCCGCAGGGAGCGTAATCGGCGCACGCAGGTCGGTATCGGGCGGTAATTGCACCGTTTCCAGCGTCACCGTCTCGCGGTGGGGCATCGTCGTCCACCAACCAGAGTTACGAATGTCGTCACGTTCGCGGAAGGAGGAGATGAGCAACCCGATGGTGGGCACCGTCCAGATGATACAGATGATGGCAAGAATGGTATTGACAATGATCTTATTGATCAGTTGTTGGCGCTTCTGGCTGATCGCACGGCGCGGCGGTGCGGCAGGTTTGGTTGTTGTGGTAGCCATATTAGAACACCTCCTGCTTCTTGAGTTGGCGCAAGTTGTAGACCATCACCGGAATCACGGCGAGTAGCAGCACAATCGCAATCGCTGAACCATAACCAAAGTTGCGATTAGTAAAATACTGGCGGTAAAATTCTACCGCAATCACGCCGGTACCATATTGACCGCCCGTCATCACGATCACAATATCGAAAATCTTCAGCGTAAAGATCAGAATCGTGGTCGTAACCGTCACAATCGTGCCTTGGATGGCGGGCAGCATAATATGCCAGAAGATCTGCAACTCACTCGCGCCATCAACGCGCGACGCCTCGATAATATCTTCGGGGATACCCTTAATTGCCGCCGAAAAGATCACCAGCGCAAAGCCAGTCTGCATCCAAATAAGGATGATCACCAAGAAAAAATTATTTTGCGGCTGTAAGAGTGTTGTCCAGGCTTGAGGTTCAAAGCCAAGCCCCGTGCCCATAGCATTCAACAGGCCGATCTGCGTCTGGCCAGGGGGCGCATAGTAGTAGACAAAGCGCCAAATCACGCCTGCACCGACGAAAGAGATCGCCATGGGCATAAAGATCAGCGATTTGGCCACCGTCTCGAAGCTACTACGATCAGCAAGAATCGCAATAATCAAGCCAAAAAGCACACAGCCCAAGGTGCCAATCAACATCCAAAAGAAGATGTTATTGCGAAAGGCGGTGAGCATCGTCCGTTCGCTAAAGACCGCGATATAGTTATTGATGCCCACAAATTCGCTCGAATTGGCACTAAAGAAGCTCAAATAGAGCGTGCGCAGCGCCGGGAAGAGCAGCGCCCAACCAAGAAAAAGGATGGCGGGGCCAACAAAGACATAGGGCAAGAGCACCCGGCGGATCGCGCCCGGCAATTGTTCAACAATCATATTGAGCGTATAGAAAGCCCATGCAGCACCGCCAACGCCCCAAATGATCGCCAGGGCCGCTGTGAGCAGTTTAGGCAAACTATCGTTACGCTGCACATCGCGCAGAAAGAAGAAGCCGCCCCCGATAAAAGCGATCAGGAGGGCCAAAAGCAGCAACGCGAGGGCCAAACGTCCCGGATTGAAATCCTCACTTGAGGAACTCGCGTGGCGCGGGGTCACATTTGTGGTCTGCATAGGATACGCTCCATTGCGTTTTTTGTTCGGTGTTGGCGGCTGCGCCGCCAACACCGAACCAGAAAGAGTTTTTTGGGGGAGGCTTTGCCTCCCCCAAACCCCCGCCGGGGGCGGCTGGGCCGCCAGCAGGGGTTTCTGGGGGCCATGCCCCCAAACCCCCACCGT
>RSAS01000036.1 GCA_003934145.1 Candidatus Viridilinea halotolerans
GCGGCAGTTTATCCCCATTTGGTGAAACCCTTTGAGGGGGCATGGCCCCCGAAGAGCTTCTTTTTTGTTGCGTGTGGGCGGCGAAGCCGCCCACACGCAACAAAAAATGAAATTTGGGGCGTAGCCCCAACAAAGGATAACCACCCATGATGATGGGGCCGCCCGGACGGGCGTTAAATCAAGAAGCCCAGAAGCCCAAAGATGTGAGGGCGACGCTCGCCCGTTTTTGGTACTACGTTCGCCGCTGGTGGTACGCGCTCGTGCTTACCATTTTCATGATCATCGTGGCGACGCTCTGCCAAGTGGGTAGTGCACCACTGATTGGCCAGGCGGTTGATTGCTACTTCTTACCTCGTGCGGATACCTGTTGGTACGATCCCGCTGCGCTTGCCGCCCCCCAAGAACAACGTCTACGTGGGCTCTTGGGCTTGGCACTGCTTATGAGCGGCCTCTTTGCGACTGGCGCATTGCTGCAGGGGCTGGCCTTTTTTACCATGAACTGGGCCGGTCAGCACGCCCTGCGCCGCATCCGCGAGGATACCTTTCACCAGATGCAGCGCCTCTCGGTGGGCTACTATACACGCAACGAGGCCGGCAATATCATGAGCCGCGTCACCAGTGATACCGATACCATTCAGCAGGCGCTCGGCTTTGCACTGCTCAGCGTGATCGGCGGCATCCTCCAACTCGTGGTAACCGGCACACTCATGCTCGTCACCAATCTGGCCTATGCGCTGATCAGCCTGAGTGTGGTGCCGTTGATGGTACTGGCGACGCTCTACATTTCGAACCAAGCGCGCAAGGCGTTTCGCACCACGCGCCAAGAGATGGGCAACGTCAACGCGGGCCTACAAGAGAGCATCGCCGGAATGCGCGAGGTGCAGGCCTTCAACCGCGAAGCAGAGAGCATCGCCCAGTTCCGTGCGACCAACGCGGCCAACCGCGATGCCAACGTGCGCGCCGCCACCTTCACCAGTGCGCTCAATCCGGCCCTGGAGGCGCTCGGCTATGTGGCGATTGCCATTGTCGTCGTGGTCGGTGGCCTCAGCGCCCTGCGCGGCGAAGCCCTCCTTGGCGGCGGCGTCATTTCGCTGGGTATGGTCTTCGCATTCATCCAATATGTGCAACGCTTCAACCAGCCCATTCAGCAGATCGCCATCCTCTGGACCAACTTGCAGAGCGCGGTGGCGGGCGGCGAGCGCATCTTCGGCCTGATTGATACTGAGGCAGAGATTGTGGATGACCCTGCGGCCCATGAACTGCCATCCATCAAAGGTCGGGTCGTCTTTGACGCCGTGCATGCCGAATATATCAGCGGCCAACCTGTCCTACGTGGCGTCAACTTTGTGGCCGAGGCGGGCCAAATGGTGGCCATTGTCGGCCCGACGGGAGCGGGCAAGACCACCATCATCAACCTGATCCCGCGCTTCTACGATGTCACGGCGGGTAGCGTCAGCGTTGATGGTCACGATGTGCGCTCCATCACGGCGGCGAGCCTACGCCGCCAGATCGGGATCGTCTTGCAAGATTCCTTCCTCTTCGCCGATACAGTCATGAACAACATCCGCTACGGGCGACTGGAGGCGAGCGATGAAGAGGTGATCGCCGCCGCTCGCCTTGTAGCGGCCCACGAATTCATCGAGCGCCTAGCCAACGGCTACCAGACCGTCCTGGGCGAGCGCGGAAGCGGCTTAAGCCAAGGCCAGCGCCAATTGATCGCCATCGCCCGTGCCGCCCTTGCCGATCCACGCATTCTCATCCTCGACGAAGCGACAAGCAGCGTAGACACGCGCACCGAGCGCGTCATCCAGCGCGCCTTCGATCAACTGCTGCAAGGACGCACCAGTTTCGTGATCGCCCACCGTCTTAGCACCATCCGCAACGCCGACGTGGTACTCGTAGTGCAAGACGGGCAGATTGTCGAACGCGGCACCCATGATGAGTTGCTCGCGCTGCACGGAGCGTACCACGCGCTCTACATGAGCCAATTTGCGCAAGAGAAGGCCTAAAAAAGGGTGCGCGCGGGAACCAGGTTCCCGCGCATCCTCCCCCCGGG
>RSAS01000305.1 GCA_003934145.1 Candidatus Viridilinea halotolerans
ATGGCGTTCCAGTGCAGAAGAGCAGACCTGTGAGGTCTTATTTGAAACGTATTGCCTTCAACCCCGTCCGGCGGGGGAGCGGGGGCATGGCCCCACAGAATCGCCCCGTTCGGCGGGGGTTTGGAGCCATGGCCCCGCAGAAACGCCCCGTGCGGCGGGGGGCGCGGGGGCTTCGCCCCTGCAGAAACGCCCCGTGCGGCGGGGGGCGCGGGGGCATGGCCCCCGCAGAAACGCCCCGTGCGGCGGGGGGGGCGGGGGCCGCAGGCCCCCGAAAAAACACCCGCCGCACGGCGGAAAGATGCACGGGAACTAGGTTCCCGCACGACCCTGGAGAGGCCTGCGATGGCATCATCGCTCAAACGGCTGCTCATTGGCAAACCGATTGCCACTGAGCGCCACCAACAAGAACGCCTGGGGCGCAGGACTGCGCTGGCGGTCTTTTCGGCTGACGCACTCTCGTCAGTATCGTACGCAACCGAAGCAATTTTGACCGTTCTCATTCTGGGAGGAGCGCTGGCCCTCGGCTTCTCGCTGCCGATTGGCCTGGCAGTCGCCTTCCTGCTGATTATGGTCGGGCTATCGTATCGCCAGACGATCCGTTCCTACCCGCAGGGTGGCGGAGCCTATATTGTCTCGCGCGAGAATCTGGGTGAACTGCCCGGCCTCGTGGCCGCCGGGGCGCTCATGATTGACTATGTGCTCACCGTGGCGGTGAGTATTTCGGCTGGCGTGGCGGCGATTACCTCGCTGGCCAGTACGTGGGGCCACCCTGAGTTGCGCGCCTTCGCCGTGCCCCTCGCGCTAGTTTTTATTGCGGTTGTCAGCCTGAGTAATTTGCGCGGTACCAAAGAGAGTGGCACGTTCTTTGCAATTCCTACCTATGCCTTTATTGCCGGAATTATGGGTCTGATTGGTTATGCCCTCATTCATGATTTCATTCAGGGTGCCGATCCCGTCGTTCATATCATTCCGCCTGATATCCCTGCTGATCAAGCGCTTGGCGTCTGGTTATTGCTGCGGGCATTTGCGGCTGGCTGCATCGCCCTGACGGGCATTGAGGCGATTAGCGATGGTGTGCAGGCTTTTAAGCCGCCTGAGGGCAAAAATGCCGCGACCACCATGACGGCGATGATTTTGCTCCTCGTGACCATGTTCTTGGGCATTACCTATTTGGCCTATCTGCATGGCGCGATGCCTAATCTCAATAGCCAAGAGACCGTCATCTCGCAGGTGGCGCGTACCGTCTTCGGCGTTGGCCCGGCCTACACCTTTGTGCAAGTCGCTACGGCGCTGATCCTGATCATCGCCGCCAACACCGCCTTCGCCGACTTTCCCCGTCTCGCCTCGTTTCTCTCGCGTGACCGCTTCCTGCCCCGGCAGTTCGCCTCGCGCGGTGATCGCCTCGTCTTCTCGAATGGCATCCTCGTGCTAGGACTGAGCTCGGCGCTGCTGGTGGTCATGTTCCAAGCGAATGCCATCGCCCTGTTGCCGCTCTATGCCATTGGCGTCTTTACCTCCTTTACGCTTTCGCAGGCGGGCATGGTGGTGCGCTACATCCGCCTGCAACCCGCAGGCTGGCAGCGCAGCATCCTCATCAGCGGCATCGGCGCAATCCTTACTGCAACCGTCATGGTGGTGCTGGCGATTACCAAGTTTGTCCATGGTGCGTGGGCAGTGATCGTACTCATTCCGCTGATGGTGCTTGGCTTCAAGACCATCCACCGCCACTATGTGCGCGTCGCCGATCAACTTTCGCTCAGCACCGCCGCCCGTCCGCGCCCGGTGCGCCGCATCACCGCCATTGTGCTGGTGAGTGGCATTCACAAGGGCACGCTACCCGCCCTAGAACTGGCCAAGGCGCTGGCACCCGATAATGTCACCGCGGTCTACGTCAACCTAGACCAAGAGCAGGGTGAGCGTGTGCGTGCCCGTTGGAGCGAATGGGGCTGTGAGATTCCGCTGGTGATCCTCGATTCGCCCTATCGTTCGCTGGTCACGCCGCTGCTCAAATATGTGGACGAGATCGAAGGACGCTACCGCGACGACCATATGCTCATTGTGTTGCCCGAATTTATCCCCTCGCGCTGGTGGCAAAATCTGTTGCACAACCAGACCGGCATGCTGCTGCGCACAGCACTAATGTTCCGTAAGGGCAAAACCGTGATTAGTGTGCCGTATAAGTTGGAGCGGTAACTGCTGTAAGGGGGGGTTGCGGGGGCCATGCCCCCGCAACCCCAGCGCAACAGTCTCTAAAGGGGTTACGAACCATCCCTTAGAACAAAACGGACACACGATGGCAAACTGCAAGCAGATAGTACTTCTCGCGCTGCTTACCCTCTGTTGCAGCCTCTTTCCCGGGGCTGCTGTGGCGCAGGAGCAGCAACTCTCTCTTGCGCAGTATGACCAACTGCTGCGGGCGGCGCGGGCGGCGGCGGCGCGCGGTGATCGGCTTGAGTTGGAACAGTTGGGGCGCACACTGAGCGATGCGCAGCAGATTGTGATGCCCAATGGCGCTTTGGCGCAGGTTGATAATAGTTGGCTGGCCATGGCCTTGGTTGCCAATGAACCCGATCTGCCCTTCATCACGGCGCGCTTGGGGGCATTGATTGACGCGTTGGCGCTCACCAATCCGCCCGATCCGGCGCAAGCGCAAGCGCAGTTGGATGCAATCATGAACCTCCCGCCCTTCAGCGAAGCGCAGCGCGAACCTGGCTGGATTGAGCAACAAATCGAGCGTTTTTTTGATTGGCTCTTCGACCAGATGGCGCCTGCCGTCGGACCTATCGCTGAGGTGGCCTCTGGCCCGCCTGGCACTCTCGTCTCTTGGCTGGTTACTGCCGTTGCCATTGCGCTCGTAGTTGGCGTGCTGCTCATGTGGATGCGTGGGTTGCGCCGCGTTACTCGCGCCCAAGCCAGCCTGGCCAGTCCTGCCGCATTGGCCGCTCGCGACACCGCCGATGCGCATGCCCAAGCCGCCACTTTCGCCCGTGCTGGCGATTTTCGCAATGCCACGCGCATGCTCGCCCTCGCCGCGCTGCTCTGGCTCGATGAACGCGGTAGCCTCAGCTACAATCCTCACCAGACCAACCGCGAACATCTGCAACGCCTGCGTGAACGTCCCACATTGCGTGACGGTCTTGCGCCCCTCGTCGAAGCCACCGACCGCGTCTGGTATGGTGGCATACCCCTTGATGCCGAGGGCTATGCCGCCGTCGAGCGTCACGTAGCCGCCCTACGCCAAGTGGCGGAGGGGGAGGCCCAGCCATGAGCCGCCGCGACATCATCATCATCGCTATGATTTGCGTCGTACTCACCCTGGTGGTGAGTTTGACGCCCAAAGGGGACGACACCACAACCGGCGGGGCGAGTAGTTTTGCCAGCAGGCCGGGCGGGGCGCTGGCGCTCTTTCGCTGGTGGGAAGGCATGGGCTACCGTGTGGAACGTTTGGCCTACCGCGAATTTACGCTCAATCCCAACGCCCACTTGCTGGTCGTTTTGGCCCCCCGCGAGCGTTACAGCGCCGAAGATGCCGCTGCGGTACGCGCTTGGGTCGCGGCGGGCGGTACGCTGATTGTTGCCGAGCCGCGCACCAATGCGGCGGGCGGGGCGGTGGCGCTGCTTGAAGTCTTTGGCTTAGGGGTAGCCCGTTTGCCCGAAGATCAGCCCTTCGTTCAGGGACAGATCCTCCAGCCGGTATTGGGCAACCCGCCGGTAGAGCGGCTGGCCGTGCCCCATCGCGCTATCGTTACCAGCGAAGATCCCAGCAGCGTCGTGCCCTTGGCGGGCAGCAATCGTGCCCCGGCAATCGTGGGCCTTCAGCATGGCACGGGCTATGTCTACGCCAGCGCCACCGTAGACCCCTTTACCAACCAGGGGCTGCGCAATAGCACCAACGCAGCGCTTGTCTTGAACCTGCTGCGGCGCATTCCCGTCGGCGGCTTCATTATCTTTGACGAAATTCACCACGGCTTTGTCGGCGAAGGCGACGATAACCTGCGCGGGTTACTCTTCACCACCACCTGGGGCTGGGCGATACTCTACGCGGGCGTTATTATGCTGATCTACCTCGCGCTGACCAGTCGGCGCTTCGGGCGGCCCGTGCCGCTGCGTGCCGAGACGGCTCGTCGCAGTAGCGCCGAGTACCTCGTGAGTATGGCGGGCCTCTTGCGGCGCGGTGGCAAACGCGGCTACGCCCTCAGCCACTACCGCACCCAACTGCGCCGTCGCCTCGCCCGCGCCCACGGCCTCAGCCCCGACACCGAGGATGCCGCGCTGGTCGCCGCCATTGCCGAGAGCCGTCCGGCCCTGGCGCGTAGCGCCGCCGACCTACTCGCCCGCATGGCCACCCCCCCGAATGACGAAGCGAGCATGCTGCGTCTCGTTGCCGAAGCGGATGCGCTGGAGGTGTAGCCAGATGGGGGGAGGGCTACGTCAAGGTAACATCCGGTGGGGTGTCGGAGGAGGCCTCGCCTCCCCCGAAGTTCCTTCTTTGCCCACCCCCCGCCGGAGCGGCTTTGCCGCCCTCCACCGGAGTTAGCGTCACACGCCGCCACTCTTCAAGAAGGCCTTGAGGGTGTGTTTGCCCTGCTGATCCATGCGTGCCGCTTGGGCCAAAAAGACCTGGGCGGTGGTGAGGGCGTCGTTGAGCGCGTCGTGCTGCCCGTAGACAGGGAGGCCGAAGCTGCCCGCCAGCCCACGCAGTTGAATGGCGGGCATAGGCATGTCGTGGCTCACTTCGCCAAGCCTTTGGGAACGTTGATGCTGGGTGATCGCAATGCGCGCCGTATCAAGGATGGGGCCGCGCAACTTGGTACCATACGGCTTCAGAGCGCGATTGAGGAATCCCACGTCAATGCGGGCGACGTGGACAAGCAGCACACGTCCGGCGAGGCGCTCGATCAGGGCCGGAAGAATCTCGTCGAACGTGGGGGCCGTGGACAACTCATTGCGCATCAGGCCATGGATGCGAATCGATGAGGCGGCAACCAAGAGCCCCTCGGGGGGGCGGATCATCGTGTGCCAGCGCCGGTCGAGGCGCACACGGCCATCTTCAATCTCGACAAGGCCAATCGCCAAGAGCGCATCGCGGCGCTCATCGAGGCCACTCGTCTCGACATCAAGCACGACATAGCGCGCTTCACGCCAAGGTTTGTGCGGATCGGGCCATGGCCCCGCTTCGTAGGCGCGGAGAAAGGCGGGAAGGTCATGTTTGCGCCCCCAGGGCAGCCACGGTGCTAGCCCTAATCTACCAAAGGAGTTGAGTTTCATACTCGCTGGGGGACTACGGAGGGTCAGCGTCCCTGCGTAGCCTGTGGGACAAGGTGGGTTGGCGCGGTTGCGTACTCGGTGTGCAGCACTCTTGTCTTAGCCAATAAGCCGATCGGTCTGGAACGCCATAGACAAACCACGTTGGGAACGGGCAATCGCTTGGAGCGCCTCTTTGAGCCCTCGTTGATCGAGGTGGCTCAGTTCGGGGAAGACGACGACATTACTCGGTTCCGCCCCTTGGGCGATCAGACTGCGCTGGCTGCGCAGGCGAATAAGGCTGATCAGCTCGAAGGCATTCACCATACGTTCAGCGTCCACTTCGCTGACACTGGCTTCACGCCATGCCGCCCGCAAGCGGGCGACGGTACTCGTCTCGGAGCGGCCGGCTTCAAGGGCATAGATGCGGGCAAGGTCAACAATCAGGGCCGTACCACGGTGCTTCAGATCAAGAAGATCCTTCTGGTCACCGCGCCGTTCAAGGGCTACCCCACGGAAGAAGGTGAGCGGGGCGGGGGTACGCAGTGCCGCTCGGGCCAACCGGGCGAGGAAGATGGTATTGCCCCGGCCACGCTGAATGACTGGGCGCAATTCCGCTTCGGCATTTAACTTTCCGTAGACCTGGCGGTAGTCGAAGAAGATGCCGGCGCGCATCAGCGCTTCTTCATCAGGTACTTCAATCCAGCGCGCAAAGGTCGCTTGCCATTTAGCGAGCGGCTGACGCCAGCGCGGATTGGTGGCTAAAATATCGCCCGTGCAGCGCGGAAAACCACACTGCACCAATTGTTCAACGACAAGCTCGGCCAAGGCACTGAAATATTCAGGCGCATCGGCAGGGTGATCGTCGGCATAGACGAGGGCGTTGTCCTGATCGGTACGCAGGGTCTGTTCGTAGCGCCCTTCGCTGCCCAGCACGAGCCATGCGTACGGGGCGGGTGGTGCGCCCAACTGCTTTTCGGCATCGCGGATGATGCGTTGCAGCAGGGCATCATGGGCAACGGCAACGACGCGCCCTACATCGGTCACGCTCGCTCCCGCATCAAGCAGCCCAGCGACCGCATCAAAGACCTGATCGCCATAGTTGCGCAGATCTTCAATACTGCGGGCGCGTTCGAGTTGACGCGGCAAAAAGAGTGGGCTGCTACTCTGACGGCGCAAAATATCCGTATTGGTAACCATCCCGATCACCCGTCCATCCTCAACCAGCGGCAGGTGGTGAATGCGCCGTTCGAGCATCAGCAGCAGCGCCTCAAAGGCGAGGCTATCGGCGGGCATCGAGGTCGCAGGTGCCGTCATGACCTCACGCAGCGGCGTATCGTAGGAGAGACCTTTAGCCAACACCCGGTTACGCAGATCACGGTCGGTAATGATCCCCGAATTGACATCGTGGAAACCATAGGGCGGCAGATCGACAATCAAACAACTCACATTCTCTTCGCGCATACGCTGTGCCGCCTCACGCACCGTCGTATCGGGACGCACCGTAATCGGCGGGCGGCGGATGAGATCGCGCACCCGCGTCTGGAAGAGGTAGCCCGAAGCGTCAACATCGCGCTGTTGGGCCATTGAAATAAGGCGATCAAATGATGATGCCGAAAAATAGTGCGCAAACGCATCATACTCTTCACACAGACGATGAAAAATCTCGGCAGGAACCAGATAGGCCAACACCTCCGTATGGGCCTTCACCGTTACCACGGGCGGCTCACTGCGCGACAGCGAACGGTGGCCAAAACCCTCACCCGGATTCAGCGAATCGACAACCGTCGCCTCGCCGGTGCGCATATGCACCAAATCCACCGTCCCTTTGCGAATCAGATAGAGGAATTGAGCCGGCGGACCATCCATAATCAGGATATCACTACCTGTCGCAAAATATTCAATCTGCGCCTGCGAAGCCGCCAACTCAGCGGCCTCGTTAGGCAGCTTGTCGAAGGGGGGATAAGAGCGTAAAAAGGTGACAATCTCGTCCATAAGACTTCGTTGATTTCTAACGGGTGTGACCAAAAGGCGTAGGAAGGGTGCGCGCGGGAACTAGGTTCCCGCGCATCCTCTCGCTTGCTGTGCGCTGAAGGGTGCGCACGGGAACTAGGTTCCCGCGCATCCTCCCGCTTGCTGCGCGTTGGCGGCGTAGCCGTCAATACGCAGCACAAGAATACTACCGTAGAACGACCAAAAGCACCCCAGCGGCAACCGCCGAACCAATCACACCAGCGACATTGGGGCACATTGCCTGCCAGATCAAGAAGTTCTGCGGATCTTCCTTCTGGGCCACGGTATGCGCCACGCGAGCGGCCATGGGAACGGCTGAGACGCCAGCCGCACCAATCAGTGGATTTATTTTATCACGAGTGAAGAGATTCATGAACTTAGCAAAGAGCACACCGCAGGCGGTCGAGATGGCAAAAGCAACCATGCCCAAGGCGAAGATGAGCAGTGAGCGCGGGGTGAGGAAGGAACTGGCCTGCGTACTCGCCCCGACGGTCAGGCCGAGCATAATGGTCACCGCATCGATCAACGGCTCACGGGCCGTCTTGGCGAGCCGTTCGGTGACCATACTCTCTTTGAGCAGGTTGCCGAAGAAGAGCATGCCGAGCAGTGGCAGCGTATCGGGAACGATCATCACACAGACAAGCAGGCCGATGATGGGGAAGAGGACGCGCTGGGTGCGGCTGACTTCGGGTGGCGCGGCCATGCGGATGAGGCGCTCTTCGCGGGTCGTGAGCAGGCGCATAATCGGCGGCTGGATTACCGGCACAAGCGCCATGTAGGAGTAAGCCGAGACGGCGACAGCACCGAGCAGTTCGGGGGCGAGTTGCGACGAGATGAAGATCGCCGTCGGGCCATCGGCACCGCCAATGATGCCAATCGAAGCCGCCGAGCGCAGCAGGGTTATGGGATCACTGGGATCGCCCAACTCGAGGAAGGGGAAACGCGAGCCAAAAAAGGCAGCGGCGATGAGGGTAATAAAGATCCCTACCTGCGCGGCGGCCCCCAGCAGAATCAAACGCGGTTGGGAGATCAGCGTCGAGAAATCGGTCATCGCGCCGATGCCCAAGAAGATCAACGGCGGAAAGATGCCATACTTCACCCCAGCGTAAATGTATTGAAGCACACTGCCTTCGTCGTAGACCCCCTGGCCGAGGCCGGGGGCGAAGGGCATGTTACCCAGGATCATGCCGAAACCAATCGGCACCAGCAGCAGCGGCTCAAAGTTGTGACGAATCGCTAGGTAGATGAAGGTGGCACCAATAGCAATCATCAGCAGATTGCCCCAAGCCAAGTGGGCAAAGCCACTCGCGGCGAAGAAATCGCCAAGCCACTGCAATAGCTGCATTAGTTAAACTCCAGCAGGGATTGCCCCTGGCGTACCGTATCGCCAGGCTTCACATTGACAGCACGAACCGTACCAGCCATCGGCGCACTCACGTTGCTATTCATCTTCATCGCTTCAATCACGAAGAGTACGTCATTCACCTTCACGGTGTCGCCCGCCTTGACCTTGACCTCAGCGACAATACCGGCAAGCGGTGAAGGCATGCCACTCGCCCCTGCCGCAGCCGGGGCGGGCGCAGCGGCGGGCGCCGTAACAAGCGTCGTCGCGGTGGCAGGAGCGGCACTGCGCGCAGCAACCGGCGGCGGCGCGGACGCACCCAGTTCCTCGCCATCATCCTCCAGCACTTCCACCTCTACGTCGTAATTGACCCCATTTACCGTAATGCGCAGACGTTTCACATGTTCTCCTTTTTTTGTTGGGTTTTGGCGGCGACGCCGCCGCCGACGGGAAGGGCTGGAAGGGAGTTTTACGGGGGCCGTGCCCCCGCGCCCCCGCCGGAGGGGAGTTTCACGGGGGCCGTGCCCCCGCGCCCCCGCCGGAAGGGAGTTTCACGGGGGCCGTGCCCCCGCGCCCCCGTCGGGAGGGAGTTTCACGGGGGCCGTGCCCCCGCGCCCCCGTCGGGAGGGGAGTTTCACGGGGGCCGTGCCCCCGCGCCCCCGTCGGGAGGGGAGTTTCACGGGGGCCGTGCCCCCGCGTCCCCGCCGGGAGGGGAGTTCACGGGGGCCGTGCCCCCGCGCCCCCGCCGATGGGCAGTGCCGTCGGCGGGGGCGTGGGGGAGGCGAAGCCTCCCCCACATATTCTTTTTTGTGGCGTGGTGGCGGCGAAGCTGCCACCACGCCACAAAACCAGAAACACCTACCGGCGGCGCCGCGAATCCATAATCGCAATGCGCCCACGGCGCGCCCAGGCATCAGCCCCAGGGTTGCTGTCGTAGCGTATGCTGGTGACGCGCACGGGTTGGCCTAGCATCGCGCTGGCAGCAGCGCTAATAACCGCAATTAATTCCGGGCCAACCTGACCAGCGGGCAGGGCAGCGGCGGGCGCGGGCAACGCACTGGCCACTGGAGATTCCTCCTGCGCCTGGGCTTTTTTTCCGCCTGGTAGGCGATTGAGTTGCCCAAGCGCCACGAGTGCCAGTGCCACCAGCGCAAGCGCAGCAAAGACCACGATCACTCCGATGATGGTGATCTGGACAGCGATGATGACGGGGTCTACGGTGAGATCCATAAGAGCCTCCTTGGAGTGGTAGAACGCTAAAGCACTAAAGCGGTAGAGCGATTGGAGACAAGCGCTTTAGGGAAGCGGATTTTGTTGATTGCCCCGTTGCTTTGTCACCCTGAGTACGAAATGGCCTGCGGGCCAGTGGCCCCGTGAGAAACAAGAGTTCTGTCACCCTGAGCGCAGCGAAGGGTCTCTCGTCAGTCGAAAAGAGCTGCTTCGCTGCGCTCAGCATGACGGGGGCGTTTGTTTCTCAGGAGCGCGCCGAAG
>RSAS01000160.1 GCA_003934145.1 Candidatus Viridilinea halotolerans
AAAAGAGATGCTTCGCTGCGCTCAGCATGACGGGGGCGTTTGTTGCTCAGGAGCGGAGCCGAAACGGATGACCCTCGCTCCCTGCCCCCTTCGGCAAGCTCAGGTCAAGCCTCACCCCGAACCCCGAACCCCGAACCCCGAACCCCGAACCCTACCCCTCCTCCAAACCCTCAAAGACGGTCACGCCCATTGCGCCGGGCCCGAGGTGCGCGGCGATGGCTGATCCAAAGCGGGCGACACGCACACGGTCACGGGGGAAAATGGGATCAATTTTGTCGAGCAGTTTCTCGACATCTTCGGGTGATGTGACATAAAGCACGGTCACCTCTTGGACACGGGGAAAATCCTCAACAAAGGTAAAGAGCCCCTCAATCGCCTTGGCGCGGGTGCGCGTGCGCTCGTAGGGCACAATCTCGCCCTCATCAAGAATCATAAGCGGCTTGATGCGCTGCATCGAGCCGAGGACAGAACCAGCGAGTGTAAGGCGACCACTAGCCTCCAAGTGTTCCATAGTATCGACAAAAAAGACCACATGGGTATGGCGAATGGTGGCGTGGATCAGGCGACTCACCTCATCGGGGGTAGCGCCAGCAAGGGCAGCCTGGGCGGCGGCAATCGCCACCGAACCAAGGCCAAAAGAGGCCGACTTGCTATCAATCACCTCTAGGCGGGTGGTACTCGCGGGCAAGCGGCTCTTTGCTGCTGCGGCATGACTATGGATCGAGCCGAGACGCGCACCGAGATGGAGCGAAAAGACATGGTCTACATTACCAATCAGCCGCCGATAGACCTGCTCAAAAACCGTCGAGCTAGGCGTAGCAATCTCAACCTTCTGTTGGCCGGTCGCCATCAGTTCATAAATCTGATCGTCAGTGAGATCAATCCCCACGCGATAGACCTTCGTATCCACTTTTGCCAGCACCGGAACAACTTCGATTCCAAGTTCAGTTGCAAACTCAGGATCGATATCGGACGAGCCATCGGTCACAATCGTAATCTTCGCCATCGAAAAGAACCTAGTTAAGCGGTAAGCACACATCCTAAGGGAAGGCTTTGCCCTGCGTCGAGGGTTCGGAAGAGGCTACGGCAAAGTCACCTCCGGCGGGGGGGCGCGGGGGAGGCGAGGCATCCCCCGCGCATCTTTTGGGTGTGACCAAAAGGTGTAGGAAGGGTGCGTGAGGGAACTTGGTTCCCTCGTACCCTCCCTCCGTCCGGCGGGGTGTGGGGCGCAGCCCCAACGACTTTGACGTAGTCCTAAGGAGAGGTTGCGCCTCCCCGAACAACAAGACATGGTTTGGGGCTTGGCCCAACCCACAAACCATCCCTAAGGGCATGGCAACCAAAGAGTTTGCCAAAGGTGTTAGCGTATGGTATAGTTTCGCGGAGATAGTGTCATTGAAATGCTGGAGTTTGTTTGCCATGGCAAAGTGTCAGATGTGCGGTAAAGGGCCATCGTTTGGCCACAACGTGAGCTTTTCAAAACGCCGCACCAACCGCATGTGGCGTCCTAACCTGCAGAAAAAGACCATTACTAACCAAGATGGCTCTTCGGTTCAGGTACGGATTTGCACACAGTGTATTCGCACGTTAGCGAAACCCCAAGCGTAGTCGGTTTCCTTTTTTATTCGAGGATGGGGGGCCAGGGTGTTAATCACCCTGGCCTTTTGCTATCCCACGCGAACACGCATAACTGGCAAGCATTATACCGGAAGGGGGCAGAGGGCGCAATAGACATAGACTCGGTTGCCGACTAAAGTCGGCACTACCTAGGGCGCAGACTGTAAGGGAAGCGGAAAATTTTAAGTACCCCAGCAGCCTGTCATGCTGAGCGCAGCGAAGCATCTCTTTTCGACTGAAGAGAGACCCTTCGCTGCGCTCAGGGTGACAAAACTTTTGTTTCTCACAGGCCACTGGCCCGCGGGCCATTTCGTACTCAGGGTGACAAAGCAACGGAGCAATCAACAAAATCCGCTTCCCTAAAGTTCCTACGAGCCTTGTCTTACGATCCTTTACTTCTCCGCCGCGCCATCAGTGAGCAGATTAGGGCGCGCTTCGGCCTCTACGGTAATCGTCGTGCCGCCGTTGAGCATACGGGCAGTGATACGCATCGTGTCACGCATGAAGAGATCGGGGTTATTGATCGGCCAGACGAAGCGGGCCAAGCCGAGGCGTTGCAGGGTGCGGAGCCAATTGAAGGGCCAGGTGCCGATGTGTTGCCAGTTGACCGCGACCATGTTGCGCACAAAGGGGCGCACGTTGTCGTTGGGGGTGGTGCCTTCGGGTGGATTGAGAACCGCTTGGAGTTGACGCCGGAGCTCTTCGGCACGCGTGATGGTGCGGATCGTCCCACGGCCACGCAAGGCGGCTTGGCAACCCAGCCGGTAGCCCTCGTCGAGGCGCTGCTGGGGGAGCCAATTGCGCTCTATGTCGGTAACGGGGCTGAGTTGATCGGCCCCTTCAATGACACGGCATTCGCACATTGTACAAAGACCATTACCGTCGCAGTAGAAACCGATATGGGCCGCGTGGCGTCGCGCAACCGAAAGCAGTGGCTCACCCAGTTTCGCCTCCATCATCTCATCGTTCATCTCAACCTGGGGCATGCAGAGCCTCCTTACATTGGTTGATGTGCGGGAACCTGGTTCCCGCACATCAACCCTACCAGTGGGTTTGGTGCTTCACCGCCCGGCGGGGTTTGGGGCGTAGCCCCGAGCGCTCTTTCTCTTTCAATGTGGCGGCGCAGCCGCCACATTGAAAGAGAAAGAGGTTTCCTGGGGGAGGCAAAGCCTCCCCCAAGCCCCCACTGGGAGGCTTCGCCTCCTCCGAAGAGACGCTCTTTGTGTGCCAATGGCACACAAAGAGCGTCTAGATTAAATTAGGGTGTGACCAAAATGTGCAGGTAGGGGGTGCGGGGGAACCAGGTTCCCCCGCACCCCCTGTCCGACGGGGGGTGTAGGGCACCGCCCTACAAATCCCAGTCACACCCGATTAAATATGTGCCTGATTCGATTGTAGCACAGAGCGGCGCAAGTGGCGTGGTATACTGACGGGCAGTTTTGGTGTAAGCATGAGGAGCCTGCTATGAGCGACACCCTCGCCGCTGAGTTGGCTGCGCTGACGTGTGATCTGATGCGTTTTGAATCTACTGCCGAACGCCCCGACCAACTAGAGGCGGTGGTTGGGTATGTGGCGGACTATGTGGCGGCTACCCCTGGAATCTTGGTCGAGCGCAGCACTGCTCATGGCAAGCCTGCGCTGGTGGCGACCCTGCGCCCGGGGCGTGTGCCGGCGCTGATGCTCAATGGCCACTTGGATGTGGTGGTGGGGCGGGCGAGTCAGTTTCTGCCCGAGGTGCGCGATGAGCGCATCTATGGCCGTGGATCGCAGGACATGAAGGGCAGTTGCGCGGTGATGCTGCGCCTCATGCGCGCCTTGGCGGCGCTGCCCAACCCGCCCGATGTGGGCTTTCAGTTTGTGGCTGATGAAGAGATTGGCGGGGCGGATGGCACCGGGCGGCTGCTGGCCGAAGGCTGGCGCTGTGGCTTTATGCTCTGCCTTGAGCCCACCGATATGGGCATTCTCTACGCCCATAAGGGGGCTATGTGGGTGGAGATCACGTTGTTGGGCCAGCCCGCCCACGGCTCGCGCCCCTGGGATGGCCACAATCCCGTGCAGGCGCTTACCAAGGGCTTGCTTGCGCTTGAGACACGCTACCCTGCACCCACGAGCGAAATCTGGCGTACCACCATCACGCCGACGCGCATCCGCGTCGGGGGCGGGTCGCGCAACCAAGTGCCCGCCGAGGCGCTCTTGACGCTCGACATTCGCCATGTGAACGAAGATCGCCCCGATGATCTTGTGGCGACCCTGCAAGAGTGCTTTCCTAGCGGCGAGATCGTGGTTGCGTCGCAAGGGCCAGAATTGGCCACCGACCCTGAACATGCCCAGGTTCGCCGCCTCGCCGATCGGGTAACGAAGCGGATTGGCCAGCCGCCCCGTTTCTACCGTGAGCACTACTCAACCGATGCCCGCTACTACACTAATGCAGGCATTTCCGCTGTATGTCTTGGCCCGGTTGGTGCTGGTTTACATTCTGATGAGGAGTGGGTGAGTATTGCCAGCTTGGTTGATCTTTATACGATACTTTATGACTATGTGCTGGGATGAGGATGTGGGAGAACCTGGTTCTCCCACATCCTCAATTAGGCGGCGTCGAAGAGCGAACTGCTCACCTGTTTACCTGTTCTCTGTTCATCTGTTCTCTATACCATTATGCTTTATGCTTTACAAACAATACCGGGCCTGGGCGAATTAGCTTGGCGCGAAGCGGAGACCCATTTGCCTTCGGGCGATGGGGCTGGTCCGCGTCTGGTTGGCTTGCGGGCGATACCCGGTCGCAACGATTTGGTGCTGCTTGATCATCGTGGCGGTGCGAAGCCACTCTTGGCGCTACGTAGCAGCGAGGATGTTTTTGCTGTAGCTGCCCGTGCCTTTCGCGTCGCCCCCGACGAGCGCGGCTTGCGTCAGATCTATGCGGCGGTACGCTATGGCGAGGCAATTACGGCGACGGTTGACCAGTGGAAGCGCACGGCGGGGACGCGCCAGCAGGGCGGCACCTTCCGCGTGATTGCGCGCACGGTGGGCAAGCAGAAGTTTCAGCGCCGCGATCTGGGCCGCGCCGTAGCCGATGCGATTAAGGACGGCTGGCCGGGGCGTTGGCGTATGGTTGAGGACGAGGCCAATCTGGAGGTCTGGGCGACCCTGGTTGACCAGGAGCTGGTTTGTGCGTTGCGCCTCTCTGATGTGACCATGCGCCAGCGCGGGAAGCTGCGCCACCTGCCGGCTAGCCTGCGCCCGGCGCTGGCGGCGGCCATGATCAACCTGACCGACCCTGACCCCGATGATGTTTTTGTTGATCCGATGGCGGGGGCGGGAACGTTGTTGCTGGAACGGGCGGCGGCGGGGAAGTTTGCCGAGATTCACGGCGGCGATGTGAGCAGTGAGGCGTTGAGTGCCATGCAGGAGAATTTGCGTGGCGTGGGTGGCAAAATTCATATGAGCCGTTGGGATGCGCGCAACTTGCCCTTTGACGATGGCGAAGTGGATAAAGTGGCGGTCAATTTGCCCTTTGGCAAACAGGTCGGTGCGGAGGCGCGTCTACCCGAACTCTACCGCGAGAGCCTGAGTGAGATCGCACGTATTCTGCGCCCCGGTGGGCGGTTCGTCGCCCTCGTGGGTGATCCGCGCACCCTCGAGAGCGCCCGGGCGGCTGCGGCGCGCGCCCTGCGCCCCGGCCCGCGCCACCGCGTGATGCTGCTAGGCCATACGGCAACCATTTGTGAATTTACGCGCGCATGAACCAACGTCTTTTTGTAATAGAGGGCGCGGATGTACGCAGAGGGCTTTTTTTGCCGCTGCTGGCCCGCAAGAACATCCTCTGCGTACTCTGCGGTAAAAAATTCATGTCACCAAACAACAGCGTGCGTCTTTGCGCTTGGCGCTCGCTTGGCGCAGCGCTGCTCCTCTATCTCGCCCTAGCACTGCTGATGACTTGGCCGACCGTGCTCTATCTGACGAGCGCGGTGCCGGGCAATGGCTTTGATACGTGGCAGAATATGTGGAATATGTGGTGGTTGCGCGAGGCGCTGCTCACCGGCAGCAACCCCTATTTCACGCCCTACCTCTACTATCCCCACGGGGCGAGTCTGCTGTTGCAGACGCTCAATCCGATCAATTTTTTGATCAGCCTGCCGGTGCATGCCCTCTTTGGCTTGGTGGCTGCCTACAATTTTGTGGTGATCTTTTCGCTTACGGTGAGTGGCTTGGCGACCTACCTGCTGGCGCGGGATGTTTTGGCGGAGAGCGATCTGCCGCCCGAAGTGGGCCACTTGGCGGCGCTGCTGGCGGGAACGATCTTTGCCTGCAGTGGCTACATGCTCTCGCAGATTCTGGGCAGCCACACCCACATGCTCGCTGCGTGGCCCTTGCCCTTGGCGGTTTTGGCGTTGCGCCGAGCGGCGATGCAGCCGAGCGTGGGGCGCAGCATCCTCGCGGGCGGCGTGATCGCCTTGAGCCTGCTCAGCGACTGGCAGTACCTGCTCTTCACGCTGATCTGGGCGGCGTGGTATGGCTTGGTGCGGTTTGTTATGTATCGGCCTGCGGTGATCGTTGTTGGCATGAGCTTGCCCCAACGCCTCTGGCAAGAGACGGGCCTGCGCCTGCGCCAATCAGGGGTGCTAGCGGTAGTGGGCGCCGTCGGCGTTGCGCTCGTGCTGATTGCGCCCTTGGCCAGCGCTACGGCGCGCTTCTCGGCTCAAGTGCCCACGGCGGAGACCGAGGGAGGCGCAAATTTTCGCTTGGAACATTCGTTTGATCTCGCCGATTTTTTTATTCCTAGCCAGATTCACCCACTTTGGGGGCATGTTGCCGAGAATTTGCAGAGCTACAAGGCATCCACCCATATTCAGAATAAGACGGCCTACTTGGGGCAGGTGACGCTGCTCCTGGCACTAGTAGGGCTACGCAGCCGGTTGGGGCGCTTTTGGCTGCTGAGTGCGTTTGTCTTTGCACTGCTGGCCATGGGGCCGCAGTTGCAAGCCTTGGGCAACCTAACTGGCATTCCGTTGCCGGGGGCGATTCTTTATGAATTACCCCTAGTGCGCATCTCGCGCTACCCGATGCGCTTTGTGGTCTACACCATGATTGCGTTGGCGCTGCTCGCCGCGCTCGGCGCGGGCCACCTCCTGACGGCGCTGGCGCAGCGCAGCCAGCGCCCGGTGTTGGTGCGCAACGCAGTGCTGGCGGGCTTGGTGCTGCTGGTGGTGTTCGACAACCTGACCACGCCCTTTCCCATGGTGCGCGTTCATATCCCTGAAATCTATGCCGAACTAGGGCGTGATACGGAGGAATACGCCATTCTGGAAGCGCCCTTCTACTACAACACCAGCCCGGTCTTTATGCTCTACCAAGCGGCGCACCAGAAGTATCTTGTGGGCGGCTACACCTCGCGCCGTCTGCCCTACCCGCTGGTCGAGCAGATCCCAACGGTGCGCATGTTTGCCTATGCGCAAGCGGCCCCCGACATTATCGCCCAAGCGCCAACGGAAATTGCCGCGAGCGTCTTTAGCTACTTCAACATTCGCTACCTGATGCTGCACAGCGCTGGGGGAGCGTTGCGCTACGAGGAGATGGATTTGGTGGCACGCGCCGCGTCAGCCGAGGGCCAGCCGGTGGCGCGTGAGACAGCGGCGCTACGGGCCTCCGATGCGCGCAACGCCAGCGGCCTCCTGCGTGGGCCATTGTTGGTTGAACAGCCCGCAGCGGGCTCGGTGCTGGCCTACCGCGTCGCCACGCCGCTTGAACCCCTGCCCTTCTTGGGCATCGGCAGTGGCTGGTCGGCCCCGCAAGAGACTGAAGCGGGTGTCGTGCGGCGCATTGAGGGCGACGCTGCCGAGTTGATCCTCTACAGCGCCCAAGTGCGCAACGTGCGTGTAGCGCTTGAAGCGGCGGGCGCGGGCAGCCTTGCGCTCAATGTTGATGGTATGATGGTGGAAGCATTTGCATTGCAGCCTACCGCCACGCGCCACGAAATAAGCCTGACGTTGCCCCAAGGGGCGACGCAGCTCTGGCTGCATCCTAGCGAGGCGGCGGATGTGGTAGTGCGGCTGGTGGATGTGGGGGTAGAATAGGGGAGCAGGTAGTGGCACAAGAAATGATGCTAAACTTTCTCCCACTCTTCACGGCTCACGCCAGCCTGTCGAAGTATCGTGGCAAGCAGACCAACGCCGATGTCACCGCGATTTGGTTGACTCAGATCGATACCATCAAGGTATCCGTTCAGGGGGAGACAATCCGCTACGATCATGACGACAACATGCTCTTACGTTGCAACGCGAAGGTGGCGAAGACCGCGAAGATCGCGAAGAAAGGCGGTGACGGTATCCCATATGCCCGATCTTCGCGTACTTCGCTCTCTTCGCGGTAAGACAAGGTTCGTAGGAACTTTACCGTTTAACGCCATGCATCGCTTTCTGATGCGCTCCGACTGACACCTGAAACCAGACACCTGAAACCTTGCCTAAAGCAAAAGAGACTCTACCCCCTGAACGGATACCCATCAAGCGGCGGGATGACGTGACCTAAACGCAGTCCTAGCCAGATCCAATCTTCCAGTGCACTCTGTAGATCTTCGCGGCATGCCTCCAGCGTTTCGGCATGACCAAGCACACCCTGCAAGTCAGGGATTTCACCAATAAAACCTTCGTTGTCGGGTAGCAACTGATACGTGGCGCGGCGCATCGCTGCGATGATGTAGGCGCTTAACATGGATTATCTCTCCTTGCTGAGATTCTTTATCTGACCAACTATAGCATACTGGGGCGACTGAGAGCTGTCGGCTTGTGTCCCTATTCAGATTATTATGTCCTTTCGCGCACGCCTAACCATCATCTATACTGGCTTCTTCGCTATTGCCCTCATTCTTTTGGGCTGCGGCGTCTATTTCTCGGTGCGCCAATCGCTCTATGCGGGGGTGCAGCGCGACCTTTGGGCGGCGACGCAGCAGGTGCGGCGCATCTTTAGCGCCGGCGGTCTGGAGCCGATTCGCACGCCTACGGGTGAATTGCGCCTCTTTTTGCGTAGCGAATTTATTCAGATCTTCAACAATCCCAACTTGGTGGCGCAGGTCTTTCGCGCCGATGGCGAGATGCTCGATAGCACGCCCAACTTGGGCGGGCGAGCGCTGCTCATTCCCGATGAAGCCTTGAGTATGTCGATTGATGATGTGAATACGGGTTTTAGCATTGTGCGCGAGGTAGATACTACGCGCATCGAATCGCTGATTACGCCGCTAGTGATTGATGGCAATCAGCAGGTGGTCGGCTTTTTGCAGATCTCGCGTCCGCTGCGCGATGTGGATCGCACCCTGGGCATGCTTATGGGCATCCTTGTGGGCGGTGGAGCGATTGCCATGTTGATCACCGCTGCGGGGGCCGCGTTGATCGCGGGACGGGTGCTCAAGCCAGTAGACCAGATCACCCACACGGCGCAAGGCATCGTGCATGCCGAAGATCTCGCGCAGCGCGTGCCGGTACCAGAGCATCACGACGAGTTACACCGGCTGATCGTGACGATCAATGATCTCTTGGCGCGTCTTGAGGCGCTCTTCACGGCGCAACGTCGCTTTGTGGCCGATGTGAGCCACGAACTGCGCACGCCCCTGGCGGCGATGCAGGGCAACCTGGAGATCCTGCAACGCGGCGGATTGGAGTTTCCCGACATCGCCGCCGAGACGGTGACCGACATGCGCCGCGAGACGGCCCGCCTGATTCGCATGGTCAACGACCTGTTGCTTTTGGCGCAGAGCGAAGCCTATACGCAGTTGCAACGCGAGCCGGTGGAACTGGACACCCTGTTGCTCGAAGTTTATCGTGAATTACGGCCACTAGCGGCTGAGGTGGGGTTGCACTTGGGTGCAGAGGATCAACTGACGATCCGTGGCGACCGTGATCGGCTCAAGCAGGCCTTGTTGAACTTAGGCGTCAACGCGCTACAATACACCCCGCCGGGCGGTAGGGTTACCCTTGGACTGGAGCGCCTCAATGACATGGCGTGTTTGAGCGTTGCCGATACCGGGGTTGGCATTGCCGCAGCGGATCTGCCGCACATCTTTGAACGTTTCTATCGCGCCGACCGTGCGCGTACCCGCCACAGCGGCGGTGCCGGCTTGGGCCTCTCGATTGTCAAACGGGTTGCTGAAGGTCACCAGGGCCACGCGACGGTGGCAAGCACCGTGGGCCAAGGGAGCACCTTTGCCATCTGGTTGCCGATTGAAGTGAGGGATGAAGGATGAAGGATGAAGGATGAAGGATGAAGGATGAGCGCGTGCGGGAACCTGGTTCCTGCGCATCCCATACGCATTAACTTACGCCTTCCGGCGGGGGGGCGGGGGCATGGCCCCCGAAAAAACTCCGGCTCTCTCGGATTTCCCGGACTAAAACGTTTGTGCGCCAAGCGGCATGGCTTCCTGATGCGCTAAAGCGGAGGCGCTCCGCACGA
>RSAS01000734.1 GCA_003934145.1 Candidatus Viridilinea halotolerans
CCTCCCGCCTCCCGCCTCCCGCCCCCCGCCTCCCGCCCCCCGCCTCCCGCCTCACGCCTCACGCCTCTCGCCTCACGCACATGGTCGCCCGCATACTCCACAGCGCCAACAGGCTTAGGCTAAAAAAGAAGATCGGCACCACCAGCACCAGGCTAAGCAGCCCAAACAGGCCCATCAGGACCAAAGTGATCAGGCTAAAGAAGGGGTAGCGCAAGAGCAACATGGCGCTATCGCGCAGCACCAAGCGCAGCGTTGGTTGCTCATACACCACCAGCAGGGCCGGGGCGTAGAGCAACAGCCCGCACCAACTGACAAGTGCATAGAGCCAGAGACCGCTCATTACGATCCCCAACCAGCTTTCAATTTGGCTATAGAAGCCCAAATTGAGCCCGATCAGCACCATGCCCACCACCCACATGCCAACGCAGGCCCATCCGCTGTGCGCATACTGACGCATGCTCGCAAAGAAATAGTTCAGCGTAATCGCACGCCCCTCCGCGACGCGCTGCACCACGGCCATGAGGCCCAAGGTGGCCGGGCCAGCCGGCAGCACCCCCACCAGCGCGACGAGGGCCGCAAACCACCCCAAGCCATCCAGTAGCGCATAGAACGCAACAACCCAGAGGGGGCCACTCATGCAAACCCAGATCAGATTGCAACCCAAGAGCAACAAAATCTCATCAAACAGATCGCCCCAAGCACGACCCAACGGGAGCAACGGGTTAAGCATGGTAAGCACCAACAGAAACTAAGCAGAGTAGTCGAGTCATTATACCAGGGTTGCCATGTGCATCAAGGGAAGCCTTGCGGCGGGGGGGCGGGGTGCCGCCCCATGCGCATGGGGCGCAAGCCCCAAAAACCCTTTTCCGTGTTGGCGTTGGCGGCGCAGCCGCCAACGCCAACACCAAAAAACGGGCAACTTGCAGAATTATTGTGACATATATACAATAGGCTATGCGTATCTAAGCAAGTTGTCCAGCAGACAGGAGCACGACGATGGGTTACACGATTCCTTTGGCGTTGCAAGACTACATGACGGTCATCTTCTCGGGTTGTGCGCTGGGGTTGCTCACCCGCATGACGTGGGAGATTGACGAAAAGTTGGGACGCATGGCGCTGATCGGCACGGGGTTGGCCCTCGTTGGTGGTCTCCTCAAGGCGACGGGCAAACTCACCCTGGCCGCCGGTGGCCCCGACATTGTCTTTATGAACCGTGGCCTCTTTGTCTTTGTCGCCCCCGGCTTCACCCTCGTCGGCTGGGCGCTCTACCAGGTGCGCCGCATCTTCCGCAACCAAGCGCCGCTACGCAACCCCTGGATTGTGCCAATCGCCGTCATCGGCGTCTTCGCCCTCGGCTCCTTCGGCCTGAGCATGGTCGGCGGCCCCTGGCGCGTTCCGCTGATCATGCTTGCCACTATCGCCAACATCGGACTGCTCGGCATGCTTGTTACCGCCGCGTGGGGACGCAAAATGTGGGGCACCGGGGCGCTCTTCCTCTGCACCATCACCATTGTGCTCGTTATGTCCCAAATGGCTGAGATCGAAAACCCCTCAATTGCCACCGTCTGGTTCATGCAACTCAGCCAGACGCTGGCCCAACTGCTCTTCACCATCGGCGCGTGGCAGTATGGCAAGTTTATGCTTGCCACCTACCGCGAGGAGCAGCAGCAATTTGTGGCTCAGCCCGCCTAAGAGGTTACGCAGAAGGGTGCGGGGGAACCAAGTTCCCCCGCACCCTTCTTCTCAGGCGCGGAGGGCGCAGCCCTCCGCACCTCCCCACTGGGATGGAGGTTTTGCGGGGGCCATGCCCCCGCGCCCCTAGCGCGGCAGCGACAACCTGTTCCTCTGTTCCTCTGTTCCTCTGTCCCCCCCTATGCTCACCCCCACCTCGGCCATTCCCCCCTTTCCCGATGAGACGACCGCCCTGGGGCTCTTCATCAGGAACCTTGAGCGCTTGGTGCGCGAAGAGGCCGCCGCTTCGCGTCGCCACATCGCTGATCTGCGTGCGCGTCCCCTCGCTGAACGGGTAGCCATTGGGCGCGCCATTGCTGATGTGCAGATCGCCCAAGTTCACGCCGATGGCACCCTCAGCCTCACCTGCCAGCGCAATGAGTCGCTCTTCCGCGAGGGCGATATGCTGCTGCTCTCCCACCCCACCGCCACCGACCAGCCGCAGTATCTCGTTACCCTCGAACTCGATGAGGATACGCAACTCACCGTCTCCACCGATCTCCCCGGTGTTACTCCGCTCGTTTGCACCACCCATCCTACGGGTTGGCTACTCGATGAGGGCTACCTGGATTGCAGCGACCAGATGCTCGCCGCACTTGATGAAGCCGCTGCGACCGCCGTCGGACGCAAGCGCATCCTTCCGCTGCTGATGGGGCAAAGCGGTACCCAACAAACTGGTGACGAGGAGCGCTACGCGCATGCCTACGCTCAAGCCGAACAGTGGGGGCTCAACAGCCAACAGGCCACGGCGATAGCCGAAGCCTACGCCAGCGAACTCACCTACCTCATCCAAGGGCCACCCGGCACCGGCAAGACGCTCGTTCTCGCCCGCCTCGCTCAACTCTTCGCCCAGGATGGCGAACGGGTGCTGATCAGCGCCTTCACCCACCGGGCGATCAACAATGCGCTCAATAAGCTCCACAGCCTCGCCTTGCGCCACGATGCCACCCCAGTCACCAGTATCAAGATTGGCCATCCCGCCCGCATCGGCGATCTGCTTGTGGAAAACTATCTTACCTTTGACGCTTCACCCCTGCCCGACCTGACTGGCGCCTACATCGTGGGGGCCACCCCCTTCGCAACCCGTGGCAGCCGTCTGCGTGGCGTCGAGTTTGATACCGTCATCTTCGATGAAGCGAGCCAAATCACCCTGCCCCTCGCCATTATGGGCATGCTCGCCGCCCGTCGCTACATCTTCATCGGCGACCAACAGCAACTCCCGCCCGTCCTCGCCACACGTTACGGCGATCACATGGTGCGCGATTCGGTCTTTGCCACTCTCGTTGAGCGCGGCTTTGATACGATGCTCGAAGAAACCTACCGTCTCAATGCCGAACTGGCCGCCTGGCCGAGCGCGACCTTCTACGACGGACTGCTCGTACCCGTGTCCGAGGCTGCCACGCGGCGTATCAGTTACCAGCAAGCGCCCAGTCGCTTTGCGGCCATTCTCGATCCCGACGAGCCCAAGGTTTTTGTTGAGCTAGACCACCGCAACGCCACCACGCGCAGCGACCGCGAAGCCAGCCTTGCCGTTGATCTCATCCTCGAACTGCTCAATTGCGGTATTCCCGCCACCGAAATCGGCGTCGTCGTCCCCTACCGCGCCCAAGCGCGCGCCATTCGCAGCCTCTTGCGCCAGGCCCTCCCCGATCAGCGGCAGCAGCGCCACGCCATCGTCATAGACACCGTAGAGCGCATGCAGGGCCAAGAGCGCGAAGTGATCATTCTGTCACTCACCACGTCAAACGCCAGTTTTGCCAGCCAACTTGCCGATTTCCTCTTCCAACCGCAACGGCTCAACGTCGCCATCACCCGTCCGCGCAGCAAACTCATCATCCTTGGCAGCCGCTATTTGCTTGATGCCTGCCCGGCCAATGCCGAGCAGCAGGCCGATCTGGAGCTCCTGAAGGAGTTGCTGGGGGCATGTTGGGTGGCGCGCTCCCATTGAGCATGGCAAGTACGAAACAGCCCGCAGGCCAGTGGCGCGGAGGGAAACAAGAGTTCTTGTCACCCTGAGTACCAAATGGCCCGCGGTCCAGTGGCCCCGTGAGAAACAAAAGTTCTGTCACCCTGAGCGCAGCGAAGGGTCTCTCGTCAGTCGAAAAGAGCTGCTTCGCTGCGCTCAGCATGACGGAGGCGTTTGTTTCTCAGGAGTGGGAGTAGCACACCTGCATCCCAAACTTTGCGCCTTCGCGCCTTTGACAAGGTTTCAGAATCGGGCGATCCAGCTTGACCGTTCCCCCCTCCCAGCCTCCACCCGCTGGGGGGAGGAGTCCGGCTCCCTCCCCCAGTTCATGGGCGGACAGAAAACGTGTACGTCCCCTGCTGGAACCGCATTGCAACGCCAAGAATCTCAAAGTCTTCCCCCCTCTCCCACAACGTGGGAGAGGGGGCAGGGGGTGAGGGCCATCCGTGGCATCCCAATCACCTATCCGTGACTTGCCGAGCGAATGTTCTGTCCGCCCTTAAACCCCCGCCGGGGGGAGGGTTGGGGAGGGGGGCAAAGGGCTTATTCGAAAGGTACTGCGCTCATGGCCACAATCCTCCCCAATAATCCGGTGGGCAGCATCTCCGCCGTGACGCTGCGCGTCTTCCGCTGGTTAAAGCGATTGCCAGCCAGTTTCACGATCTGGCAACGCCTCAGCGGGGGCAACCCCAGCGCTGGCCCCGATTTTTGGCTATGTCATGCGGATGGCCGTTGCGCTCTGCTCACGGTAGCCTGTGTGAGCCGTGACGATCTAAAACGAGCCGGGCAGCATGCACTCTTTGCTGCGCCCATCACGCAACCATGCGCCAGCGAGGAAGCGGCCATCGCGGCCTTCTGGCTTACGCTGCCCGCCAACATCCCCGTGCCCTCGACGTTATTACCCGGACTCATCCTCGTCCCCCTTGTCCCCCAGCAAGAACTCGCCACCACCCTCGCCCCACCGCCGTCCGGCATGATCCGTGTCGGCAAAGAGGAGGCTGCACCCGAACGGCTTCTTCCTTGGCTCGAAGCCCACCTCGGCCCGCCCCTCAACGCGGCCCAGATCGAAGCCCTGCGCTACGCCTTTACCCCTGAGGTGGTGGTACCCGCCCAACTCACCGTGCGTAAGCCCCTTGAGCGCTCGGTAGCGGCCCAACTCACCTCCTACCTCCTGAGCTACGACCAAGAGCGCATCCTCAAACATGATCTCGACCTCTCGGCTGAAGCGGAGGCTACGACCGACAACATGCACCTCCAGTTGGTGAATGGCATTGCTGGCAGCGGCAAATCGCTCATCCTCCTCTACCGTGCCCGCCTGCTGCGCCAATTCTTCCCCCGCAAACGCATCCTCGTCCTGACCCACAACCGCCCCCTGATCCGCGACCTAGAGCGCCGTTACCTCCTGCTCACCAATGACGACCGTCGTGTAAAATGGTTCACTTTTCATGGTTGGTGCTGTTACTACTGGTTCAAGCAAGATCCAAAGTACAAAATCATCAAGACATTCGAGCGTCAAAAGCTGATTCAACAAGCTTGGCAAAAACACCTCGTCGACACCGCGATTTCACCCAAGATGATCGAGAGTGAAATTGACTGGCTGAAAGATCGCCTCATCACCACCCGTGAAGCCTACATCGAAGCCGACCGGGCCGGGCGCGGATTTGCGCTCAAAGAGGCAATGCGCAGTCGTGTCTATGATGCCATTCACACCTATCAGGCTTTATTGCAGGAAAAAAACCAACTCGATTTTGGTGATGTACCCCGGCGCATCTGGCGGCTGCTGCACGAAAACGCAGCGGCAATTCCTAGTTACGATGTCATCCTGATTGACGAAGCCCAATTCTTCGCCCCCATCTGGTTCAGCATCATCAAACAGATCTTGCGTCCGCCCCACGGTCACCTCTTCATGGTTGCCGACCCCACCCAAGGCTTCCTCAAACGGCGTCAATCTTGGCTGGCCAGCGGGCTCAACGTGCGCGGCCAGAGTCAGCGCCTCGAACAGTGCTACCGCACCACCCGCGAAATCCTCAGTTTTGCCAGCCGCTTCTACCAGCAGCGCCTACCCGACGACGACGAAGCGATTGTCGGCGTGAAGCTTCAGCAGACGCCAAGTGGCCTCATGCCCGAAGTGATTGCCCTGCGCAGCGAACAGGACGAAACGGCGCGCGTCATCAACGAAATACGTGCGCTGGTTGCCGCCAAGGTTCCGCTTGACCAGATCCTCATCATCCACGCCAACTGGCAAGGCGCGGATCGGCTGCTTACGCGGCTCAAAACCCTCTTGGGCGCAGAGCAGGTTGTCCACCCCAGAGATGGCACAGGCACCAACCAACTCCGCGTCTGCCAACTCGATGCCGTCACCGGCCTCGAAAGCCCCATCGTCTTCCTCGTCGGCTGCCACAGAATCCTCGAAGCGGAAGACAACCCGCGCCTCAGCGCCGAAGAGCGGGCCGAACAACTCCGCGACAACACCCGTCGCCTCTACATGGCCATGACGCGCGCCGGGCAACGCCTCGTGGTGACCTATGTTGGCGCTGTGCCGCCATGCATGACCTGACACCAACCACTTTTGAAGCCTCCGCATGATTGTCACTCTGAGACAAGGTTTCAGGGGTCAGGTTTCAGGGGTCAGCCCGAGCGCATCAGAAAGCGGTGCGTGGCACTAAACTGTAAAGTAACTATGAACCATGTCTGAGTACGAAATGGCCCGCGGGCCAGTGGCCCCGTGAGAAACAAGAATTCTGTCACCCTGAGCGCAGCGAAGGGTCTCTCGTCAGTCGAAAAGAGATGCTTCGCTGCGCTCAGCATGACAAGCGCTTCGAACAAACCATTTTGTGCGCCAGACCGTACCTTTTGGCCCTGTTTTGCGGTACAAAGATAGGCCCATGAACTGGTCATGGGCCATCTGTCGCAAGGGTCATATGGCAAAAACGGATAACCCGCTGAAACGCTTGGTCGCCTTAGCCGCCGACGATGTAGCCGCGTGGCTGCTGAACAGCCCCGTACGCAGCGTCACCACGCGCCCAAGCAACCTTGTCCCCCCAGCCAAGGCGTTGGATAGCGATCTCGTCTTTTTTGTCACGCTCCAGAGTGGCCGCAAGGTCATTCTCCACCTTGAATTCCAAGGGCCAGGCAGCAAACGCTCGATGCCGCTGCGCATGCTCGACTACCAAGCCCGGCTCACCACGACCTACCGGAACATGCCGGTTCACAGTGTGGTATGGTATGTAGGCAAGGCCGGGGCGCGCGACAAGGGCGTCCATAAGCGCATCAACCTCGCGAACGATGTCTATCTCACATGGAAATACCACGTTATTCACCTCTGGAAACTGAATGGCGAAGACCTCTTGGCCTTGAACCGCCCAGCCCTGCTGGCACTGATCGGGCAGACGCGCTTACGTGATCCCAAACCCACCCTGACCCAAGCGGTACGCCAGATCGTGGAACGTACCAGCGGCGAACGCCAAGAGCACCTCTTGGCCGAATTCCTCCTCTTATGTACGGATAAGGAGCTTGCAGCAATGGCCGAACAGATTATCCGCTATGATCGTTACGGCATCCCCGAATCCCCCTTGATCAGCAAGTGGAAGGAAGAGGGCCGCGTTGAGGGCCGTGTGGAAGGCAAGGAAGAGGGCCACCTTGAGTTGTTACTACGCATCCTCGCGCGCCGCTGTGGGCCGTTGAGCGACACATTGGCGGCGCAAGTTCAAGCCCTTACCGCCATTCAGATGCTGGATCTGGCCGATGCGCTGCTCGACTTCACTGGCCGCGATGATCTGGAGCAGTGGCTGGCACAGCGCATAGCTTGAAGGGAAGGGGGCGAAGCCCTCCCTGAAGCTCCCACCCAACCCTGAAGCTCCAGCAACCAGAAATGCGCGCAGCAAAAAGCCCCCCCGCCCTGCACGGGCGAGGGGGCTTACGGTCACGCTTAGTGAACCCTAGGGCTGCGGCATGGGCGACTCAGGGTAGACAATCCCGGCCTCAATGCCCCATTGGAACCAGTTGTTCACAAAGTCGGGCATGGAGACAAAGATGCCAATTGCGCCAGTGACGCCACAGAGCCATGCGAACCAGAAGGCCCAGAGGTGGATCGAGTAGGCATTGGCATTGAAGCCCATGCACCAGCGCCAGAAGAGTTGGGCGCGCTCGGTGCCAGTGCCGGGAGCTTGCAGTTCGTCCCACTCTTCGTGGGCCGCATACTTCTCGAGTGCCCAGATCGTACCGGCGTGCATCGCCAGCAGCACGGTGGAGCCGAGCAGGAAGAAGATCGAGAGCATGTGGAACGGGTTGTAGTAGAAATTGCCGTAGCGCACACTCACATTATTCGTCCAGTCGAGCAGCGCCTTAATGCCGTGGGGCGGGGCTTCCGACCAATCGGCCATCCACATGGGGCGGATGATATAGATCACGAGGTAGAGCAGGATCGCGCCGGTGAAGCCATAGGCCAAGTAGGGGCGAATGCCCAGGGTACGCGCCCGCGTAAAGAGGAACATAAACCACGCGAGGATCGAAATGGTCAGGAAGAAGGTGCTAATCAGCCACCAGCCCCCCTGCTCCAAGGGCGCAAAGCCAAGGCCATAGTAAGACGAAGGCGGATCAATCTGGAGAACGAAGAAATACTTCGCAAAAGCCACCGGGTTCCAACTGACTTGCGCCGCCATCACGGTCAGCCAAATAAACGTAAAGATCCCACCCGTAATGTAGGCCAAGATATTCCAGAAGCCCAAGAAGGTAGGGCCAATCTGGCTGTCCAAGCCAAAGTTTTCGAGAATCGGCAGTTCAACCGCTTTACCGATACGACCCTTTGAGGCGGGCCCCAACTCAAGATCAGTGGGAATTGGGTTCATTGTCGCCATAGCTCGCTCCATACTCCGATGAAGGAAGCGTGGGAGCCTCCGTTGCCCCCACCACTCCGAAACAATCGTTGCTTTTACACCCCGCTCCACCACGGCAGCACATTCCAGAAGTTCCAGAAGCTCACCCAGTCATCTACAATCCAACCCGACAGGAGGATGCAGAGGTTGGCCGAGAGGACGCCACCGCACGCGAAGATGAAGCCGAGGCGATGGATGCCCGACTCACCAATCGAGTAGATAATCGCGTCGCGGAAGAAGATATTCTCGATGTCGCCACCTTCGGGGCCGCGATACTGCGCCCCGCTCAAGATCAGCGAACCGTGGCAAGCAAGCAACCAAGTGGAACCAAAGAGGCCGCAGATGCCAATGGCGTGGAAGGGATTGTAGAAGAAGTTGTTGTAGCGATAGCCAAAGTTGGAGATCCAGTCAAGGTGCGGCATCACGCCCAACACAAACCCTTCGTGCCACATACCCATGGCGATGGGACGAATGATCTGGAGCGTACACCAAGCTGAGAAGACAACCCCATAAGCCACCGCAATGTGGTAACCCATGTTCAGCTTCATGCTGATGTCAACTTGGCGCATAAACCACCCGAAGAAGGCCATCGTCGCAAAAAAGACCGTCATCTGCCAGAGGTAGCCGGGCTGACCGGGGCTGGCTAGCGCGAGGCCGATCTCAGCCGGCGGCGGATCAATGCGTCCGGCAAAGAAGTTCTGCGCAAGCGCATACGGGCCACGCACCACCGTTGCGTAGAGGTAAAAATAGGTACCAAAAATGATACCCAAGACCGAAACGAAACCCCAGAAACCTACGTAGAGAGGGCCTACCCAGAAATCGAAGGGATCGTACTTGAACAGCGAGCTGAACGTTGTCCGACCTTTGATCCTGTACTCCGGCTCCATCTCTTCGACGGTGCGCCCCCCGGGTACACGCGTTGCGCGTGCGCCATCAATGACCGTAAAGCCAAAATCGGGGAAACGCGGATCCTTTGCTTTGGTACCGCTCATCGCGAGCTCCCTTTCCAGACGACTCGGTAGACGGGACTCATTACACCCTTAGACGTGGTTCATCGCTACTTTACCGTTTGCGAGGATGCGAGGATGCGAGGATGCGAAGCCCCCGCCTCTTCGCCTCACCCATCTTCGCAAGATGGTAGAGCAACCTTCGGTTTTTCTGAAACCTTGTCTTAGTCAGCAGACGTGGCAGAGACTTTGTTGCAGGAAGGCAAAAAGATGCAACGTTCACGGCAAGTATAATACGCCACAATACCATTGTCAAGCAATGATGTGTTACGCAATTTCTGCACCGCAATGCCTAAAACAAGCCCTTTATGGCACTTTATGTACCCTTTGGGTTGATAAAGCTTTCGTTGCATATAGACAACTTAAGCCATGCTTGAGGTTGTGGTGGTGGGGATGTGGAGGCCATGCCCCCACGCCCCCAGCGGCGGGATGGATGTGGGGGCCGTGCCCCCACGCCCCC
>RSAS01000251.1 GCA_003934145.1 Candidatus Viridilinea halotolerans
CAACATCCCCCCGTCCGGCGGGGGCGCGGGGGCCGAGCCCCCGCAACATCCCCCCCGTCCGGCGGGGGCGCGGGGGCCGAGCCCCCGCAACATCCCCCCGTCCGGCGGGGGCGCGGGGGCCGAGCCCCCGCAACATCCCCCCCGTCCGGCGGGGGCGCGGGGGCCGAGCCCCCGCAACATCCCCCCGTCCGGCGGGGGCGCGGGGGCCGAGCCCCCGCAACATCCCCCCGTCCGGCGGGGGCGCGGGGGCCGAGCCCCCGCAAATTTTGGCCACACCCAAAAACAACACAAAAAGAAAGGATTTGTTATATACTACAGTGCATAGCACACGATCAACCCCGTTCGCCAAAGGAGCGCTCCCGTGAGTCAGCACCCCATTGCGCTAAGCAGCCGCCTTGAGCTTCAGCCCTCCCCGCTTACTTGGGATCACGACGCAGGCACCCTCGCCTTCTTGGGGGTGGATGCCGTCCTCTTTTGGTCTGATCCGTCGCTTAAACTGATGTTTCAGAGTCTGGCCCAAGAGATCGGGGTGCCGCTCTTACGCCTTTTGGTGGCGCGTAGTGCAAGTATTGGCGCCGAAGAGGATTATCGTGCGCTGATTGCCCCGCTGGGCAACCATTTTGCCGAGGGCTTCCAAGTATGGGCACAGGCGCAAGCGCTCGCGGGTTGGGGCTTGGTTGAACTTGAGGCGTATGATGCTAAGCTGCGCGAAGCAACGGTACAGGTGCGCAATCCGTGGGAATTGCAGATGCAAGCCGCTGAATTTGAGGGCAGTTGGGGCTGTCCGATGCTGCAAGGGCGGCTGATCGGCATCTTCTCCTACGCCTTTGGTACGCCCTGCTGGGCCGAAGAGCAGCTTGAGGCCGGCCCCAATGAAGCTTGCGTGACCTTCCGCATTGCGCCGACGCGCCTGACGCTCAGTGCCGAACTGGAGCGGCTGCGCACGGCACGCCGTGACCAAGAGCAACGCCTGTTGCGCCAAGAGATCGCAGCAAAAGTGCTGGAATTGGCCCAAGCGCAAGCGGAACAGAGCCGCTTGCAGGATGAGGCGCTGCGCGCCCAAGCAGAGCAGAGTCGCATCCAGGATGAGGCACTCGAAACCCAGGCGCGCATTATTGCCGAACTCTCGACGCCGCTGATTCCCATTAGCGACCAAGTGGTGCTGATGCCACTGATCGGTCAGGTCGATTCCCAGCGTGCCCAACGGGTACTCACCACGCTGCTCGAAGGGGTCAGTCAGCGCCAAGCCAACTGCGCCATTCTCGACATCAGCGGCCTACCCCTGGTGGACACCCACGTCGCTGGCATTCTCGTCCAGGCTGCCCGCTCGATTGCCTTGCTCGGCGTCGAAATGATCATCACCGGCATTCGCCCTGAGGTGGCACAGACCCTCGTCGGCCTCGGCCTGAGCCTCGACGGCATCCGCACCTGCGGCACCGTCCAAGCCGGCATTGCCCTCGCCCACGAGCACAGTCGGCGGCGGGGCAGACGGCGTTAGGTTGGTGGCGGGAAGTTGCACCACCACCCGCTGTGGCTCAATCACTGCCCGAAACACCGCACTGGTTAGTGCCCAGTCGAGCAGATCCACGCGCCATGGCAGTGCCGAATCGAGCAAATCTTCGTGCAAAAGCGCACTGATTTTCAAAGATAACGGCGATGTAGTAATGATCGCCAGATCAAGATCCGAATAGGGCTTGGCGTTACCCTTGACTCGCGAGCCAAAAGCCCAAATCTCGTACTCTGGCACATGGATTTGTAAAATAGTTTGTACAATTGTCCAATGTTCAGGCTGAATTTGAAGCGGTGGTCGGTGGGGCATTACGTTGCTCCAAGGTGTGCAAAAGAGCTTGAGCATCTTTGACAAAACTAAGGGCGTGCTGGTAGACCAATTGTGCCTTGATTTGATCGTAGGTGTGCGCTGTGATATTACGCATATGGCGATGGCCCAACCAAGCCTCTGGATCGGCGATCAGCCCTTTGGCGGTAGCCATGCGCAACAGATCGCGAAAACTGCTCTGATCCACCTCAGTCGGGCTTGCCGCCTCCACTTCAAGCTGGCGCCTGAGCATCCTGATGCTTAGTTCGTAGACAAAAACAAAACTCTGGATCACTCCGGCGATCAGCGTCTGCTGCACGCCGATCGGCTGTTGCCCAAACCAGGGCTGATTGTTCACCACAGCAATGCTCGTAGTGAGCGCAGCCACGGCACTGCGTAGGGGGCTAAGATCGAGGAACATGGGCCTAACTCCTGTGGATATGTTGATCATACGAGTGATGGTACAAAAAAGTTTCGGGCTCTGCGTACCTCCGCGCCCTCTGCGATGAGGGAGTTGCTTCCCCACTTGCGGCAACATCAAATCTTGCGCCCTTGCGCCTTTGCGTCAAGAAACCCGTCCTACCGCTCACCCATCCAACACTTCGCGCACCCGGCGCGCCAAGCTCGATGGCGAGAAGGGTTTCTGCAGGAAATGGCCTTGGGTTACCGCAGATTCTTGTTGCAGCAACGGATGATCAGCATAGCCCGACATAAAGAGCCACTTCAGGTCGGGCTGCAAGTTGCGCAACGCTTCCGCTAAGGCCGGCCCGCCCAATTCCGGCATAACCACGTCGCTCACTAGGAGCGCAATTGGGCGTGGTGTCTGTGCGGTAAAAATGCGCAACGCTTCGTTCCCATTAGCCGCCTCTAGCACGACATAGCCCTGCTGGTTCAGAATACGCAGCGCCAGGGCGCGCACATGCTCGTCATCCTCCACGAGCAGCACCGTCTCGTTGCCGCGCGGCAAGGGGGGGACCTTGCTTGGTTGTGCTGCCCTGGCCTTTGCACCAAGCACCTGCGGCAAATAGATCACCACTGTCGTCCCTAGCCCCGGCTCGCTATAGAGCGTAATCGCTCCGTTGTGCTGACACACAATGCCGTAGCAGGTGGCCAAACCGAGCCCTGTGCCCTTATCTGGCCCTTTGGTGGTGAAAAAGGGCTCAAACACTTTTGCCTGCAAAGCTTTAGGAATGCCGCTTCCGGTGTCACTCACCTGCAGAACCACATACTCCCCGGCGGCGAGGTCAAACTCGCCGTGGATCAGTGGCTCTTCCAGTTGCGTAAAGGTGGTGCGCACGGTGAGTTGGCCCCCGGCGGGCATGGCATCGCGCGCATTCACGGCGAGGTTGACAATCACCTGCTCGATCTGGCCGGGATCAACCTGAACCGTGCCAAGCTCTGGATCAAGATGGAACATCAGTTTCAGATCGGCCCCAAGCAGCCGTCGCAGCAGCGGATCGAGATCTTGAATGAGCTGATTCAGATCGATAATCACCGGCGAAATCATTTGCTTGCGCGCAAACGCCAACAACTGTCGTGTCAGACGCACGGCTCGGTCGGCGGCAGCCTGGATCTGGGCCACATCGCCATCAAGCGGATCGTTCGCCGGAAGATCGGCACGTACCAGTTCGGCATAGCCGCCAATCACCGTCAGCAGATTGTTAAAATCGTGGGCCACGCCACCCGCTAGGCGGCCCACCGTCTCCATCTTTTGCGCCTGCAAATATTGTGCCTCAAGCCGCTTGCGTGCCGTCACATCACGCAGAATCAGCGTAAGCAATGGCTGATCTTCAACCACAATCCGCGCCAGCGAGGCCTCAATCGGGAACTCACTGCCATCGCTACGCTGCGCCATCAGGATGTGCATATTGGCCAATGACTGCTGCGCCGCATCAACCGTCAGCAAATCGTGGTAACGTTCCGGCAGCAACTGATCAACCGGCGCACCGATCATTGCCATGCGGCTACAGCCAAAGATCTGTTCAGCCGCAGTATTAAAAAGCATAATCCGACGCTGCTGATCAACAACAATAATAGCATCCATCGCCGACTGCAAAATCCCCTCAAGACGCGCTTCACTGGCCTGAAGCTGCACGGCGGCGCGCTCGCGCGCCTGCGCCCCCCGGTAGAGATGTGAGCCTAACATGAGCAGCGCCGTCCCCCAGGCGAGCAGCGTCGCCACATGGCGGCGCTCCTGCGCCAACAGAATGTCGCCCAACGTCGTATAGAGGTGGGTCTCCAGGCGCCCCGCCTGACGCTCCAATTCGGCGAAGGCGCTGCGCTGGGCCACGCGACTCGTCGCGGAGGAGGCGAGGCGGGGGTGCAGCAATTGCTGGAACTCCGCCACCTGCTCTTGGTAACTCCGGATCGCATGCGCCAACTCAGGGCCGGGGGGTGGTGCGCTTCAAAGGGTTTCACCTGTTCTGGAAAGGGCTTCCCAATGCGGTAAAACGCCTCATGGGTGCGTGCCAACACGTAAACTGCATTGGGACGGGCCAAACCGGGGCTGCGTACCGCAAAAAGCGGCAGTTTATCCCCATTTGGTGAAACCCTTTGAGGGGTGGTGCGCCATCCATCCGCATAAGCGTACTCTCGCCCCGTTGCCAATCGCCCAAGGCCAGCGCCGCCCGATCCAGATGGGCATGGGCATCCTGAAACTGAAAGGTACTATCGCCTCCCGCTGCGCGCCCCGCAATCAGATAGGCCAGCGTAACCTGGCGCCGTGCTTGGCTCAGATTATCAAGCGCCGTCACCTGCACCTGCAGCGTGGAGCGCCACTGGCGGTGGCTCCAATCCAACAGCACCAACGAAAAAACGGCCAGCAGCACCAAAATCAAGCTTCGCCACTGACAAGTGCGCCAGCACGGCCACGCCAAGAATTTCTGGATCATACCAATTGCCAAGGGTGTAGGAAAGGGCGCGTGCGCATCTGGTTCGCTCGCATCCGCCCGCTGTCCGGTTGATGGGTGGGCAGAAAGCGTGTGCGTTCCCAAACGTGGGAGAGGGGGTAGGGGGGTGAGTGCCATCCAGGGCATCTCAATAGTCTATCCGTGCCGTATGGATCATATGTTTTACCATAATAACGCAAAAGTAACGCTGTGGCTTTTGTCACCCTGAGCACAGCGAAGGGTCTCTTACAGTTTGCCGTTGCCGCGCTGGGGGTGCGGGGGCATGGCCTTCAAAGGGTCTCACCTGTTATGGGAAGGGCTTCCCAATGCGGTAAAACGCCTCATGGGTGCGTGCCAACACGTAAACTGCATTGGGACGGGCCAAACCGGGGCTGCGTACCGCAAAAAGCGGCAGTTTATCCCCATTTGGTGAAACCCTTTGAGGGGGCATGGCCCCCGCAAAACCCCCATCCCAGTGGGGAGGTGCGGAGGGCGTAGCCCTCTGCACCTCCCCACCAAACGGTAAAGCCGAGCGCCGCACCGACGAGCGCGGTTCGTAGGAGGGGCTTTAGCCCCGCAAGCAGCCCTTGAACGGCGCTAAAGCGCCTACTACAAGCAGGTTTTGGGGCATCCCCAAGCGTATGGGGCGCGCCGTCGCTACGGCGCACACCGGGCGAGCAGTGCCTCCGTCGTTGTGCTACCAGGCAAATCGGCAAGACGAAAGCCAAAGGGTGCCACCAAGGCTTGATGTTCGGGCGAGCCGACAAAGGTGCGCAGTTCGGCGTTAAGCGCCTCACGCAGGCTCGCATCGGCCTGACGCACGCCAAATGCGCCGTAGCCGCGTGACCAGAGGCCAGGCAATTCCGGCTGAAAAAAGGGGGCTGCGATCTGCACGCGCCCTGCCGCCCCATCCTGTGCTGCCAATCGCTCAATCGCCAGCCGCGTGAGCGCAAAGGCATCCGCTTGGCCATCCAGCACCGCCACCAAACCCGTATGGGCATCGGGCACCGTCACGATCTGCGGCAACGTAATGCCACTCGCGGTCGCCAAAGATTGCTCATGGGTACCGGACACCACCGCTAGGCGCACCCACGACTGGCGTTCCACGTCGGCATAGCTGTGCAGCGCATGCGGATTGCCTGCCCGCACCAGAAACGCCTGCTCTAAAGCAAAGGTCGGCTCGGTAAAAGCGATCAACGCCGCGCGCTCGCAGGTAACAAACATCCCCGTCGCGATCAGATCAAAGCGCCCCGCCTGCAACTCAGGCATCAGCTCGGCCCACTCCGTCTGCACCCATTCGATGCTCTCAATACCCAGGCGCGCTAGGATCAGGCGTGCGACCGCAACCGCCTCGCCCGTCACCTGGCCGTGCGCATCACGGTAGGCGAAGGGCTGTTCGGGCGCATAGCCAACCCGCACCACCCCACGGCGCTCGATGCGCTCCAGGGTCGTCTCTGGCCGTTGCCACAGAGTCGCGCCCCAGAGTAAAAGGGCCGTCGCCAGCAGCGCGACTACGATGTAGGGTTTCGGCAGACGCATGCGATGTACTCTTGAAGCATCCGCATTATAGTCATGCTGAGCGCAGCGAAGCATCGTCTCTATTGCAACGCCAAGCATCTCACCGCCTTCCCCCCTCTCCCGCTAGCGGGAGAGGGGGCAGGGGGTGAGGTTCAAAGGGCTCATCCGCACCACGAATTCGTCGTTACCTGAACATATGTGGTGAGGGAAGTTATTGTTTTATAAACCCTAAGGCCGAGCCTCGCCCTCCTCTTGCTCCTCTTCAGTGGGCGGCGTCGTGCCGCCGCGCAGCAACGCCGCCCAAACCGCTGCTGCGCGCAACTGATCCGCTACTGAAGGCTGGCGTCGTTGGGTTGTCGCTACGCAGCACGGAATGCGCCGCATCATGGTGGGGGTAGACGGCGGGGTGGAAGGTGTCTGCTCGTCGTTGTTCATAAGGGGGAATGGCTTTCGGGTATAGAGTTTTTGCAATGCCGCTTTCTGATGCAGTGAAATCAAGCATGTGGTATCCATTGATGTGTCAAGATTTTTTGGTGTACTCCCACCCCGCGTAGCGCCAACGACCTGGCAGGTGGGGCGCGTGCAGTACCACCTCATTCCCCAAGCAGCCTACCGCGCCTCACCTGCTAGGTCTAAAGAGCCACTTGCAGACCTGCCAGGTGTGCGCCGTGAAGATTCTTGCGGTACCACGGGCGGCTGCACGGCGCACACCTAGCAGGTCGTCATGTTCTCGCACCTAACCAAGAAAACCCTTGATACCTGATCCGGATCGTCCTAAAAACTCTCTACCTGAAAGGGGGAGAGGGTGCGCGCGGGAACCTGGTTCCCGCGCGCACCCTACGAACACAACGGGAACACCCCCGGTAGCTGCTACTACCGAGGGCGTTTGAAGGGGGGGTAAGGGTGTGGTGCCAAGGACCAGACTTGAACTGGTGACCCCCGCATTTTCAGTGCGATGCTCTACCAACTGAGCTACCTTGGCATTGGTGGGCGATGACGGTTTCGAACCGCCGACACCCTCGGTGTAAGCGAGGTGCTCTACCGCTGAGCTAATCGCCCGCATGAACCGTGGTGCCCAGGAAGGGACTTGAACCCTTACGACCGTGGTTAGGTCACTAGGCCCTCAACCTAGCGCGTCTGCCAATTCCGCCACCTGGGCTTAACTGGCCGGTATTATACCTTTGGTGGGCTTGGTTGTCAAATAGCCTCACCGACCACCATACTCCTCGCGTAGCGCCAACAGGGTGCGCCGCAGCCCGGATGCATGCACCCAACCGACATAGCCCGCGTAGTGGCATGCGCCTTCGCCATCACAGACATAGACAAAATCAACGCCAAAACGATTCTTCCAGGTCAATACGGCCATCTGGTTGGCGAAACAGGTGTGGCGCTTGGCCTGCGCCACGTCTTTGGCGACCGTGTCGGTCATGCCGGGGATGCGGCGCATCCGGCTGATCAACTCATCCACCGTGGGTGCTAGGACAGGCCGGTAGAGATTCAGTTCCAATTGGGCGATCGTGTAGTTCCCGCCACCCAGCAGCGCCACCCCCTGATCCTCAAAGATACTGACCAATTGCTCATTGATATACAGTTCAAACCGCCCGCTCCACTGCGGGCGATCCAGATCAAGATTGAAGATCTTTTCGCGGAAACGCTGCGTCGTCACCACAAAACGGACCACATTCACCCCATCCTGCAACGTCGGCGTGATCGCATGCAACGCCCCCGGACGCAGATCAAAATGGTAGGCATTGACCGTCACATGCCCGGCGTCGCGGGCATCAGTTAGGCGAACCTGGGCACTCTTCGGGTGGGCAATGGTGATGGCTAGACGTTTCATGGGCGCTACGCTTTGTTTTGTGTGATGCTATGGCTTTGTCGGACGGCGAGAGCCGAGAGGCGAGAGCCGAGAGCCGAGAGGCGAGAGGCGAGAGCCGAGAGCCGAGAGCCGAGAGCCGAGAGCCGAGAGCCGAGAGCCGAGAGGCGAGAGGCGGGTTGCTTCGCCTCACCGCCTCACCGCTTCACCGCGTCTCTGAAGGGTTGAACGCACTATAGACCAACCCCGAAATGGCAGACAACACCGGCGTCATTTCGTCATCAAACCAGAGATCGCGTCCGGCGGGGAGCGGGCGGTAGTAGTAGAGCGCGAGGACATAGTCGCCACCGGGGCTGCGCACAATCCCCACATCGGCCTGCATATCCTCCACCCAACCGCTCTTGTGTTCCACTCGCACCCCTTCGGGGATGCCCGCCACGATGCGGCTCGTGTCCTCGTTCAAAGCCAGCCAGTCGAGCATCGCTTGGCAGCGACGTGGCTTAAGATGCTCATACTGCTCCAACAACAAACCCTCGCCATTGGCACACTGGTCAAGCATAAAATAGAGTTGAGCCATGCTTTCTGGCTCGGCGCGCAGGCAGGCGCCCATTTCGGTGTAGGGGCGCTCACCGACCGGGCCATCTGGCCCACAGCGAAACGAGGGGCCATAGAGTCGGATGTAATCGATTGCCTCGAAGGGAATGTGGAGGTAGGTATGGCGCAGGCCCAACTCATCTTGGAGCATAGCACTCATCGCCGCGGCACCCGTGAAAGCGACCGCCGTACCTTCGCCCCCCGCTCCTGCCGCCAGCAGATCGTTGGCCGCGAGATTGTCACTCACGCGCAGCATCAGACTCATCCACTCCTCATGCTCTTCACTCAGTTCAGGGAGATTGACATAAGCGTAAAGCATAATCGCCGTCTTAATCGTGCTCGCCCCCGAAAAGACGCTACGCTCATTCCAGCCCAGCGTTTCGCCGCTGGCTAGGTCGATCAGATAGAGCCCTAAGACGCCCTCCAGATCAGCCGTTAGCGCCGCCAATTCCTCGTGGAGGCGCTCCAATGCTACGGTAGGCGGTGTAGGATCGGCTTGTAGCGTGAGAGTCAGTGGCCCGGCCTCACCCGCTGCCAGGGCAGCACGCACCTCCGCCAGCGCCGCATCCACATCAAGCCGTTGGCCTGGAAGGTAGGCAAACGTGCGTGAAAGTGCATCGGTAGCGGTGACGACGCGCAGCACCGGCTCACGCGCCACCTCAGGGGCCAACGCACGCAACTGTTGGCGCAAGGCTGCTTCATCAAAACCGAAGTGTAGCGGCACCGTCGCGGCGCGTCCTTGGCGCAAGTCAGTATCCGCCTCAGCGAGCAGCTCATCAAGCGGTGCCGCGAGCGCAACGACATCGGCATCCAGACGCAGACGGGTTGCGCCAACCCGCAGATCGAGCGTCTCGGGCACATCCAGCGCCACTGCCAGACGTTCGGCTGCCTCTGCGCGCTCCAGCCCGCCCACCGCAATCCCCGCAATGGTCGAACCCGTCATATATGTCGGCACCGGCGTCGCGCTCGGTTCCTGGGTGGGCGATAACGTAGGCAACGCCGTCGGTAAACTCACAGGACTCACAGTATCGGCTGCCTGACCGCAACTGGCAAGCATGGCCAGCCACAGCAGCAGCCCAAGCACGGCAAAACGTGGCCGAGACATGGTAGAGACTCCTTGAGAACAGAGAACAGAGAACAGAGAACAGAGAACAGAGAACAGAGAACAGAGGAACAGAGAACAGAGAACAGAGAACAGAGAACAGGTGAACAAAGTGCAGAGAACAGATCCACCGCATCACCGCGTCACCGCGTCATCGCGTCATCGCATCACCGCATCATCGCATCACCGCATCACCGCGTCATCGCATCATCGCGTCACCGCGTCACCGCGTCACCGCGTCACCGCGTCACCGCGTCACCGCGTCACCGCGTCACCGCGTCA
>RSAS01000042.1:0-1101 GCA_003934145.1 Candidatus Viridilinea halotolerans
TACAAACAAGGCTTGATCTGAGCGAGTAAATGGGCCTATTTATCACCTTCGAAGGGCCGGAAGGAAGCGGAAAGAGTACCCAGGCACGGCTGCTTTATGAGCGGTTGCAGGCCATGGGCTATCCGGTGATCCTGACCCGCGAGCCGGGCGGTACGCGCATTAGCGAGTTGATTCGTCGCATTCTGGTTGATCTGCGCCATACCGAAATGGCCCCGACAACCGAGACGCTGCTCTTTTCGGCGGCCCGCGCTCAACTCGTCAGTGAATTGGTGCGCCCCTACCTCAATACTGGGGGCATTGTGTTGTGCGACCGCTACGCCGATTCCACCTTCGCCTACCAGGGGTACGGCTTGGGCCGCGATCTCGACGAACTCCAGGCGATTACGACGATTGCTACGAGCGGACTCCAGCCCGATCTCACCTTCTACCTCGATCTTGATGTCGAAGCCGGGCTGCAACGCAAACGTAGCGCCCGTGATCGTGTGAATGAGGCCAAAGCCGCCCCCAACTACACCCCGCCCGTCGAATGGAATCGGCTGGATGCTCGCGATCTCGCCTATCATCAACGCGTCGCGGCTGGCTTCGCAGAGTTGATCAGCAATGACCCCGCCCGCTGGCGGCAACTCTCGGCAGAACAGCCGCTCGAAACTTTGGCTGAAGCGATCTACTTTGCCGCTGAACCCTTTTTGGAGCGGGTTCCCCGCCTGGAGCCGCGCCGATGAAACTGGTGCTTGCCATTGTTCAACACCAAGATGCCTCGACCCTCGTTGATGCACTTACCGAAGAGGGCTACCGCGTCACACGGCTGAGTAGCCAGGGTGGCTTCTTGCGCGAGGGCAACCTCACCCTCATGCTGAGCGTCCCCGCCGATGAGGTGGACAATGTGATTAGCACCGTGCGCGCCCACTGCTCAACCCGTACGCGCTATGTCTCGCCCATGCCGCCCATCGCCGAGTCGGGCGAATTCTACCCCCCCGCTCCGCTTGAAGTTCAGGTTGGCGGAGCGACTATCTTTGTGCTCAGGGCTGAGATGGCGAAGTTGTAGTTTTTTGGGGAACCAAGTTCCCCAAACCCCTTCGCGGGAGCGTTTTTGGGGAACCA
>RSAS01000042.1:1201-10011 GCA_003934145.1 Candidatus Viridilinea halotolerans
GGCGTGTTGGGGAACCATGTTCCCCAAGCCCCTTGCGGGGGCGTGTTGGGGAACCTCGTTCCCCAAGCCCCTTGCGGGGGCGTGTTGGGGAACGAGGTTCCCCAAGCCCCTTGCGGGGGCGTGTTGGGGAACATGGTTCCCCAAGCCCCTTGCGGGGGGCGTGTTGGGGAACCATGTTCCCCAAGCCCCTTGCGGGGGCGTGTTGGGGAACCTCGTTCCCCAAGCCCCTTGCGGGGGGCTGCCGCTCTCAAGGGGGCATGGGGGAACATGGTTCCCCCATGATCACCACACCTTTTTTGTTGGGTGTTGGCGGCACCAGCCGCCAACACCCAACAAAAAAAAAGAGACTTATGGAAGCTATACAAGATCTTATCGCTAATTTAGTGCCCTTGATTCAGGTGGGCTTGGTACTTTTAGGTGCCTATATCATTTTGATCTGGGCCGCTTCGGTGCTCTGGGCCTACCGCGATATTCGCCGCCGCAGCGAGGATACTTCGGTGCAGGTGCTGGCCGTGAGTATGGTGCTGCTGCTGCCCTTCGCTGGGATTCTGCTGCATATCATCCTGCGTCCTCCACAAACGATCGCGGAGAAGTATGAGCGCGAATTGGAGCAAGAATATCTGCGGCGCGACATCGAAGAGAAGTATGTCTGCCCTGAATGTCAGCGCCCCATCGAGCCCGACTTTTTGCTCTGCCCCCACTGCCAAGCTCATCTGCGCCGCCGTTGCGGGAGCTGTGAGCGCGTCGTGGATCTGACCTGGAGCGTCTGCCCCTACTGCGGCGACGATGGTGCCAGCAGCAATTCGCGCCAAGCCGCCACGATTGCTGGGGCGGTCTATCCGGCGCTGCGCTCCACGAAGTAGATCACTCATTCCGCGAGGTGCGCACCCACGCCCTCGGCTTGAGGCCGAGCAGCAGCCGCACATAGAGCCAGAGTTTCCAGATGATGAAAACGGGCGCAAAGAGCAGCGCTAGGTAGGTGCTGCGCGGCGCCCGGGCCAGCAGCAGGCCGCTGAAGACGTAGATGATTTGGCCGGAAATGGTAAAGGTGGCGAGGCCAACAATACGCCGCGTCGGGACGAAAACCGCCCCCAGCGCAAAGAGCAGGCTCGACCCCGCGAGAACCGAGAAGGGCGGAATGATCTGTTCAATGGCCGCGTCGCAAAGTAGAAAACTGCGCCGCCGTAGCGCGGCGACGAGCAGACGCGGGACAAAACGGCGGATCATCTCCATGCGTCCGCGCTCCCAGCGCTCGTTCTGGCTCTGCGCGGCGCGCAGGCTGTCGGGCATCTCGGCCAGCACCACGGCATCGGGCGCGAAGGTGGCCCGCTCGCCCGCCAGAATGAGCTCCATGTGGTACTCAATGTCTTCGGTGAGTGAGGCCGACCAGCGGTGCTGCCGTACTACTTCGGCGGCGAAAACCATGCCGTTGCCTTTGAGTCCGGTGGAGCCGCCGAGCACCATGCGCCCTTGCGGGCGCAGGTAGTGCAACAGAATCAGCGCCACCGCGCGCAACCCGACGCTCCACGCGCCTTCGGGTTGCTTCACCGCGTAGTAGCCCTGAATGACCCGTTCGCCGCGGGCAAGGCGTGCATCCATGACACGCAAGAAGTTGGACGAAACGACCGAGTCGGCATCAAGGATCACGATGGCATCGTGCGGCTCGTTGCTGGCCCAAATGCGCTCAAGTAGCCATTCGAGCGCGTACCCCTTGCCGCGCAAGGTGGTATCGCTGCGCTCGTGAACCACCGCCCCGCCTGCTCGCCCCAGTTCAGCCGTGCGATCCTCGCAGTTGTCGGCCACCACATGGACGCGGTAGAGCGCCTGGGGATAATCTAGTTCTTGCAAATTCTGGAGCAACTGCGGCAGCAAGCGCTCTTCGTTGTGCGCCGGCACCAGCAGCACAAAGCGGTGCGTTGGTGCCTCGTGGCGCAGCGGCGTCGTGCGCGGCGCAAAGAGCGCCGCCAAGGTGAGCAGCAGCAGGTAGGCCACCAGGAAGGCGAGGCCGCCGCCGATGATGAGGAGCGTAAGCGCCATTGAATCATCCTTAATGATTGAGGACGTGGGGAGGCGGAGAGGCGGAGAGGCGCGAGGCCATCGCCTCCCCGCCTCCTCGCCTCTCCCCTCTCCCCTCACCTTCCCAACAAACGCTGTGCTGCGCGCGCCAAGCCCGCCGCATAGACATCCAGGCTCATCTGCTGTTCGATCAGACGCCGCCCGTTGCGCCCCATCTGGCGGCGTTGCTCGTGATTGGCCAGCAGGCCCTCAATCGCGGCACGCAGCGCCGCCACATCGCCAGGCGGGACGTAAAGACCGTGTTCGCCCTCGACGATCACGTCGGTCTGGCCGCTGATACGCGAACAGATCACCGGACGCTCCATGGCCAACGCCTCGAGAATGGCCGTCACGCCCGCTTGGAAATCTACCGGCGCTAGCGGCATCACCAAGAACTCAGCGTCGGCGTAGAGCTGGCGCAGTTCGTGCTGGTTAAATTTTTGCACCGTCACATTGGCGGGCAAGGTCTGGCCACTTGTGCTATCGGCGCGCCGCGACCAAGGGCTGGCGGCGGCGATCACGACATCCACCGGCAGCCCCTCAACCGCCCGCAAGAGCGTCGGGTAGTCGCGGCGTTCGAGGCCCACTGCGCAGATCATGGGCCGCTCGCGGGGGCGGCGCGGCACCGCGTCGGCGCGAAAGAAGCACGCATCGACCATGAAGGGCGTCAGAACGACCCGCTCGTCGGGTACCCCCCAGCGCTGTTCGATAAAGCGCTTCTGCGCCGAAGCATAGACTAAAAACGTGTCTATATGACTTTGGATTTTTAAGAGATCCAACACAACTCTTTTCTTTGGCACCGACAAGATATGCACAATCATCATATGGCGCGGCGGCGGGCGTTGGAACCAAGCAACATATTTGAGCAGGATGGCGAGGGGCATGCCGATCTGTTCACCATCGGTGAAGATGAGGCGATAACGGCGGCGCAAACGAAAGGTGGCCCAGGCGAGCATGAAGTGTTGGCCGGTAAGCCGTTCGATCAGGCGGCCCAACCAGCCTGTCGCTTGACGGGCCGCCTGCACATCAAGCAGATCCGCCCCCAACACCTCAGCCAACACATAGTAATCGGCACGGGGACGTTGGCCGCTGGCCGTGAGCGCGGCCCGCTCGGTGGGAATGACGCCGGAGACGGTCAAAAGAATAGGATTAGTCATAGCAGTATAAAGAATCTCAAAGGGGAGGGGTTCGGGGAGGGCTTTGCCCTCCCCGAACAACTTTTTTTGTTGCTTTTTGGCGGCGAAGCCGCCAAAAAGCAACAAATGGGATACGTAAAAGTTTCCGCTTTCCTATATGAAAAAGGCCCACAGTACATGTTCACCTATGATCCACTGGATGTGGTTTTTCATGAACCACATGCTTCAAAAGATCAAGTAAGCGTTGCGTATTCGTATGGGCATCGTAGTGTTTTGCCACATGCTGTTGTGCCTGCTCACCCAGCTTCAGGCGCAGCAATGGCTGATCAAGCAGACGCTGCAACGCCACCGTGAGCGCAGCGCTATCACCAGCAGGGATGAGCAGGCCCGTCACGCCGTCGTGTACCACTTCGGGGATGGCGGCGACCTGTGTGGCCACCAGCGGTAGCCCGGCGGCCCCGGCTTCAGAAAGCACCATGGGCAGACAGTCGCCGTAGGTCGGCAGGGCGAAGATGTCGCACGTATGGTAGATCTGCCTGAGCGTCGCGCTGTTGGGCTGCATCTGGTTGTAGACGAAGAGGCCCGGGGCGGGCGCGACGTGATCACGGGTGACTAGGTGTAACTCTACACGATTACGATTAAGTTGTCGCCATGCCTCAAGCAGCAGCAGCCCCCCCTTGCGCTCTAGGTTCCCGCCGACAAAGAGAATCTTGAGCGGCCCTGCATGATCGGTACGCGGCTGGGGGCACTGCCAATCGTGACTCACCACCCCCGGCGGAATGACGCTCACCTTTGCACTGGGTACTCCATAGCCACGGATCAGCCCCTGACGTGTCCATTCGCTCCATGCCACCAGATGGCGCGCCGCAGCGAAACAGGCGCGACTGAGCCGCCATTTGAGCAACTCGGCCCAAAGTGGCCCGGCTTGGTGCGCATAGTAGGGGCCAAGCTCATCGTACTGCAACGGCGTCGCATCAAGCGAGATGACGCTAGGCGTGCGCCGCAGCCACGCGAGGTTGAGCGTGGCTGGCACTTGGGTGTGAAAGAAGAGCAGATCGAGTTGCTGGCGCCGCCGCAACTGCCGCAGCAAACGTTGGGCGCGCCAGCCGGCGCGTACTGTCCAATTGCCGTAGCCCGGCAGCCGCGCCGCAAGGCCATGCACCGCAAACGGCACCAAGGCCCAATGGGCTTGCACCTCCCGATCCAGAGGAACCAACTGCTGTAGATTTGCGGCGTGGGTGGCGTGGCCAAGGGCCTGTTCGAGGATAAAGGCAATATTGTACACGTTGGGTCTGCTCCAAGAGCTTGGACGCGGTTATGGCCTCTGGGGGGCAACGACAACATCACCCTCACTGAGGCCGCTCAGGATCTCGACACGGGTATCGTTGGTTAAACCAAGCACAACTTCCACCGTCCGGTCGCCACCGCTGTCACGCAGCATGACCAAGGGTTGGTCGCCGCTGCGTTCAACGGCTGCGGGGGGGAGCCAGAGTGCGCCTTCAGCGCGCCCCAGTTCGCGGCGCACCTCAACACGATCGCCAATATCGAAGCGGCGATCGCCCGCCGCGAAGCTGATGGTGTAGCCTTGGGCCACGGGGGTGCCGCCCAAGGTGTCACGGGGGCGGGCCGGTACGCTGGTGATGGTGCCGACCAACCTTTGGCCCGGGTAGCGCGTAAAGACGAGTTCGACCTGCTGGCCAAGCATGAGGCTCGGGTTGCCGCTGATCGCATCGGTGACGATTTCGCGCTGATCGTTGGACGCAATACTCACGACGGGCGCATCGTTGAGAACGGCACCACCACGGGTGAGGTCAATGTTCACAATGGTGCCAGCGACGGGGGCATAGAGTTGGCGCGATTCCAATTCGCGCTCGAGGGTACGGATCTGGTTTTCGGCAAGGCGCACCGAACGGCTCAGCAAGGGGTCAGGCCGCAGGCCCAGGCTGGCCTCCTGTACCCCCACCTCGGCGAGGCGCACGCCGCGCTCGGCTTCGGCGATGGCAATGGGATCAGGGCCAGCCAGCAAGCGCTCCACTTGGCCTTGGGCATTCATCACCGCCGCTTCCGCATTTTGAACGGCGGCAACTTCATTGCCCATCGCGGTCTCGTAGGCAATGCGCGCCCGCGCCAAACGATCCTCAGCCTGACGCAATTCTTCACGCATCTGATCGAGATCTTCGCGATCTTCGGGTTCCTTGTCGGAATCTTCAAATTCCAATACGGCATCACTATAACGCTGCTGCGCCACCTCAAGAAAGACCAACGCGGTATTCATCTCCTCGAAGGCGTTATGCTTAGCGGCAGAAGAGGTATTACGCACGGTGGAGAGGGTGGCTTCGGCCTGCTGCAACAGCGCCCGGGCATTGGTAATCTCGTGGGGGAAGGCCGGACGCTTGGCATCCTCAAGTTGTAAACGGGCCTCCTCCACGCCAAGTTGCGCCCGGCGAATATCTACTTGGGCGGCAGCCACGGCCTGTTGCAGCGCAGCGTTCGCTTGGTTGTAGTCGGCCCGCGCCTGGATGAGTTGCTCCTCCATATCCGCCCCGGAGAGCTGGGCCAGCAGTTGACCCTCGCTTACCCGTTCGCCCACCTCAACCAAAACCGACGCAACACTCCCTGATTTGGCAAAACTTACCCCTACCTCCACCATGCGCACCTGCCCCCCCAATACCACCTCGGCGGTGACCGTGCCGCGCTGGACGGTGAAGGTGCGCTCGCCAGGATCGCCCACAAGCGTCGGTTCGGCGGTAGATGTGGGCGCTGCGTCGGAGGCCATTGGCAACGCCTCAACGGTACTTGGTGGCTCCGGCTCGCGCGCCGCCAAGCTGCAACTGGTTAACAGAGCGAGAAGCGTGAAGATAAGTGCTTTTTGGAACATTGTGTTCCTCCTACAGGGTACTGCTGGTTGAATCGGCTTGTCGGTGCTGGGGAGGGGCACGGCGCAACGTGCCCCTCTGCGAGGGATACACGATAGCGGCCATGTGCCAGCAGCATCCTACAGGGTACGAATCACCCGTGCTGGCACCCCAACGGCCAACGAACGGGGCGGGATGCTTTTGGTCACCACACTGCCGGCCCCTATTACACTTCCCGCGCCAATGGTTACGCCGCTGAGTACCACCACCCGCCCGCCGATCCAGACATTCTCTTCGAGAATAATCGGGGCCGAGGGAGGCATGACATGGCGCTGCTCGGGGGCAAGACTGTGGAAATCGTTATCCATGAGCAGCACGTAGGTACCCAAATTGCAGCGCGGTCCAATCTGTACCAACTGCGTTGCCGCAATCGAACAGCCATAGTTAATATAGGCCCCCGCCCCAATCTCGAGCCGCCCCTGCGGGCCGATGGCCAGCTCTAAGGGCACCACCGTCGAGACGAGGCGTACCCGCTCGCCTACAATCAAGGTACCGCTGTTGTGCAGCGCCAAGCGCCCCCAGAGGCGCACCCGCTGCCCCAACACCGCCGCCGAGCGCAACTGCCAACGTGCCTGTATGACAGACCAGCCATCGCGCCAAAGGGTCTTCAAGGATGGTCGCGTTTGGGGCATGGCCCAATACCTTTCAAATAAGGACGAGCGTAGACCTCACAGGTCTTTAATGACGGCATCCCAATGCGGCAGGGCAGACCTGTGAGGTCTTATTTGAAACGTATTGGGGCAGGGCCACCCGCTGGCGTAGACGCTTGATCATCGTTTCACCCTCCAATACCATTCCTGCAACCGCCGTAACCCCGGATGCTGAAAGCGCCACAGCGTCACCTGGCGTACTTCACAGCCAAAGCGCTCTTTATACTGCATCACGCCAGCCTTCAGGCCGCTCGTATTAAAATCGAACCAACGGTAGCCACGTTCCAAGGCATGGCGCATAATCTCCACATCACCCACCGTCATCACATTGTAGCGCAGAAAGTCACGGTGCGCTGAGCCATGCCAGAGCGAGGCGCACTCGTTCCAATAGAGCGCCAAACGCCCACCGGCGATCTGATCATTGACGAGCATAAGCCAGATCTTGATCTGCTCCGGATAGACTTGGCTCAAATAGTAGATCTGCTCAAACATCTCCCACGGGTAGCCATAGTCGTCCGCTTCACCCCAACGCGCCACCGCGTCGCGGTAGCTCGCGTAGTAGGCTTGCGCCTCGGCCAGCGAACGAACGACACGCACCTGCACGCCCTGGCGCAACCCATTGCGGTAGCAGGTTGCCCGCCCATGCTTAAAGCGCTTCAGCACCTGCTTCATGTCGCCGTCCAGGGGCAGGATGTAGGCGGGTTCGGTGTAGACCGGCTGCAAGAGGCCATGCAGCGACGACGCGAGCGGCGGCCCAAAAGGGTTGTCGGTGGCGTAGAGGGTATAGGTAGACCAGTCACAGGCGTGCTGGTAGAGCTGCAGCGCCTCGGCCTCGCTCACCGGGCCATCGGCGATGAAACCGCCGTAACAATTCTCGAAGGTGGAATGGAGCCAACGCAGAGGCAACGGCAACGCACGTTCACGGCGCAGCAACGGAAAGACCACACGCACCCCACGCGCCAAGATCGCGCCAAAGCTCGCATCGTGGTAACGCCCAAGAAAACTCCGCCGTGCGATCTCGCCCCAAAGCGGCGTATGGTAGAAGGTGGCGTAGCTACAATTGTGCGCCACCTCCCACCAAAAATCTTCATCTATGGTGTTGAGAATTTCCATAACGTAAGCCTCTGGCGAGTCTGTCGGCTGGGGTGCGGGGGAACCTGGTTCCCCCGCATTTCCCCCTGTCCGGCGGGGTTGTAGGGCGCAGCCCCAACGCTCAGTTTACGGGCCGTGGGCGAACCTCGTTCGCCCACGGCCCACTACCCATACGCTGGCCGCTGCAACAGTTCCGCGAGGGTCACAAAGGTGTAGCCTTGGGCGCGCAAGGCCGGCACCAAAATCCTAAGCGCCCGTGTCGTCTCAGTCTTCTCCCAAACGGCTTCCCACGGCTTGGCATCGTGGAAACAGAAGATCGAGCCGGGTTGCGCATCGCGGCAGGCATCGCGGGCCAACGTCGCGCCATCCACTTCCGGGATGACCCAATCGAGCGTGTAGACATCCCAACCAACGATAGTATACCCGGCCTGCGTGAGCCGTCGCGCCTCCCAAGGGGTAAGCCAGCCCCACGGCGGGCGGTAAAAGCGCGGGCGCACGCCGATAACCTGGGCAATCGCCGCTTCACCGGCACGAATGTGGGCCAAATCCCCCCAAGGCAACAGCCCCAACTTACGACTGTGCCAACCCGAATGGTTGCCAATGACATGGCCCGCTTGGAACATCTGCAGCACCAAATCGGGGTGGTAGCCCACATTCACTCCCAAACAGAAGAAACTCGCCTTGACCCCAAGTTCGTCCAACGCCGCCAGCAATTGCTCGGTACAAGGGCGGCTCGGGCCATCATCGAAGGTCAGCGCCAACGTACGCTGCTCGCGTGAGCCATGGTGCACAAAATAGCCACCGCAGCGCTGCGGCGGGCTAAGCCACCGATTGCCCAAGGTATCAAAGCCCGTGATGGCCGCCTGTTTGAGTTGGTGAATCATACGCTCAATCCCATAAGCCGCTCGGCGGGGGTTTGGGGGCTTGGCCCCCAAAGAATCCCCCCGTTGGGCGGGGGTTTG
>RSAS01000846.1 GCA_003934145.1 Candidatus Viridilinea halotolerans
CCCTGAACCCCTCCCACTCCCACCCTACAAGCTTTTGCATCGCTGGCGCGGGCGAAGCCCGCGCCAACGATGCAAAAGCTACCGCTCAAACACCACCTTCCCCCCTACCACCGTCATCGCCGCCGTGAGGGCCGGCAACTCATACGGTTGGCTGCGGAAGGGATCGCCAGTGAGGACGGCGAAATCGGCGAGGTTACCGATACGCAACTGGCCTTTACAATCTGCTTCGGCACTCGCAATCGCCGGGCCGATGCAGTAGGCGCGCATGGCATCCTCGACACTGAGGCACTCTTCGGGATACCAGCCATGCTCAGGCCAGCCATTGGGCCGCTGACGAGTGACTGCAGCGTGCAGGCCGAACCAGGGGTTCATGCTCTCCACCGGCGCATCGGAGCCAAAGGCAAGCGTCGCCCCACTCTCGTGCAGGCTACGCCAGGCGTACGCATTGGCGCAACGTTCACCCCATAACGCCTCGGCGGCCTCGATGTCGCTCGTGCAGTGAATTGGCTGCATCGAAGCAATGATGCCCAACGCGGCCAAGCGCGGCAGATCTTTGGCGTGAATTACCTGCACATGCTCAATACGATTGGGCAATGCTAAAGGCGGCGCTGCATCACCCAACGCGGCGCGGTCGGCTGCGGCGCGCTCCATGGCGTTCAGCACCTTCCGATTGGCGGCATCGCCAATCGCGTGGACGGCGACACTGATCCCGTGCAAATTCGCCCGTCGAATCGTCGCATCGAGCACCTCCGGCTCCAGCGTCGCCATACCGGTGTGGCGCCGACCCTCGTAGTGGCTCAACATCTCGGCGCTCTCCGAGCCGAGCGAGCCATCGGCGAAGAGCTTCAGGCCACCGAGGCGCAGCCAATGATCGCCAAAACCGCTACGCAACCCCATGTGAATCACCCCCTCCAGATCGGGGGGCGCAAAATAGACCAACGCACGCAAGCTCAACTCACCACGGGTGCGCAACGTCTGGAGGTCGCGCAACACCTCCGGGCCACTGGCATGATTGGGCAAAGGCACCACATGAAAACTGGTAAGCCCGTAGCTCAACGCCTCGCGCAGGGCGGCCCGTAGCGCCGCCAGCCGCTCCTCCTCCGTAAGCGGGGGCACCACCGCGAGCACGAGATCCATGGCCGCCTCGATCAAAATTCCCGTCGGCTGGCCATTGCGGTCACGCTGAATCTGGCCCCCTTCGGGATGCGGCGTCGTTGCCGTGATTCCCGCGAGGCTCAGAGCGCGACTATTCACCCAGAGCGAGTGGCCATCTTTGCGCGTCAGGATCACCGGGCGGTCGGCGCAGACGGCATCGAGATCGGCGCGGGTAGGCCAACTCTGGCCCCAAGCGCTATGGTTCCAGCCGCCGCCGCGCAGCCACGTCCCGGCGGGCAGTTGCGCCGACCGTTCGGCAATCAACTTCTGCGCCTCCTTGAGGCTCGTCACCCCCGCCAGATGCACCTCGTACAGCGTCAAGCCCTGCTGAATAATATGGACATGGGCATCAGTCAGACCAGGCACAAGCGCCCGCCCGCGCAGATTGATCGGCTCGCCACGCTGCCCTGCTACACTCGCCTGCACACGCCCTTCGCTACCCAGTGCCACAATCCGCCCGTCACGCACCGCCAACGCCCGCACCACTGGCTGCTCGGCATTGAGCGTATAGATTGGACCATTGTAGAAGACCAAGGTTGACATATAGTCTTTCAGAAAAAGAATCTGGCAGGGGAGGTTTTAGGGCAGGGCTTTGCCCTACCCTAAAACCCCTCGCCCAGTTTGGCGGTTTCAGAAACATTATCTGAAGAACTAAACCTGCATGGTACGGCGTAGAGTTGAGATTTGTCAACTAAGTAGTCTAAAGCACGTTCAAGGCAACGCCGCCCGTCGGCTTACCTCCCAAGCGCCCGTGGTCGTATTGTAGCGCCAAGCGGCGACACGGTTGGGCTGGGTGGCTGCTGTTGTCTGCAAGCTGTAGTTGAAGGGCACGAGATCGGCGACGAGTTCATCATTCACGAGGCGCAATTTGCGCACCCGTTCGCTTGGCGTGGCCCCCGCTGCAACCAGGTCGAGCAGCGGGCGCACTGCGCCCGTTGGCATGCCATTGGCCCCCAAGGGGAGCGCCACTACCTCTGGGCTGCGCGCTAGCGCCATGTAGAGTTCGTAGCCGCTACCGATCCGTACCACCACAATGCCCATCACATCCGTTGTGTCCACAACCGGGCGCAGGGTTCCATCGTTCAGATCCAGCGCCACAACGCCGCCATGCTCTGTTGTTGGTGTGCCGCCAATGACATGGCCCACGTAGAGCCAGTGCAGATCACAGACATAGCTCAGCCCGATGATGCCGTAAGGATTGCGCTCGCTCGCCTCACCCGGTAGCCGCGCAAAAGGCCGCAGCGCACCACTCTCGGCCTCCACGCGCCAAAGCGTCGTCGCCCCAGCCAATGGGTTGTCGGCTAACGAAAGGCGCGGCGTTGGCGCAACATAGATATGCCCCGCCCGATCATAGGCGATTGGCCCCAAGTAACCTGCATCTTTCCACGTCGGATGCTGGAAACTCTGATCAGGATGTTGGGTACTGAAGAGTACCAAGCCCTTCTCGGAACGGTTGGTGGCCAAAGCGAGATTTCCCCCGCTTCCCAAAGGCATATCGGCCATGAAGGGGGAGAGGATGCGGCAATCGTCGGTGACACTGGGCATGCCCGCGGTCGCCCCGTCCGTCGCCGATCCATCTGATCCCCCGGGCAGTGCCGAACGTGCTACCAAGATCGAACCAACGGCCAAAAGTAGGCCAACTACCACCAAAATGACCATCAGCCCCCCGCTGGGGCGGCGCGGCGCGGTTCGTGAGTGTGTGGGCATAAATTTATTTGTTGCCCTGTGTTGGCGGCGCAGCCGCCAACACAGGACAAGAAAGAGAGAAGGATGCGCGGGAACCTAGTTTCCGTGTGCGCCCTTCCCAAAAGAAAAGGAGTTAGTAACGTACCGTGACTGGCGTCCCCACATCGGCCCACTCATAGAGCCACTGGGCATCCTCAATGCGCAGATTGATGCAGCCGTGAGAAGGACGTACGCCCGTGCCATGGCTGTTGTGCCAGTAGGTGCCGTGCAAGGCCACCCCGCCCACGATATATTGCGCCCACGGCACATGGGGCACATCCCAACACTCGCCCCCCATGCAGCCGCTCATTGTCTGCATCGGCGTACGGTAGTAGATCGCAAAATCGCCCACCGGCGTATTAAAACCATCGCGCCCCGTCGCCACGGGTGCACGAAAGACCAAAAGATCGCCTTCATACGCACTGAGCCACTGCGCGCTAAGGCTCACCTCAACGCGGCGCGCCCAGATCGCCGGATGCCAAGCGAGCGTGCCCTCCAATTGGCTCACTGCATCCAACCGCAGCCCACGCTGCTCGGCCACCAGCCGCCCCAGATCGCCCAACTGCACCTCATAGAGGCCGTTCAGGCTATAGCCATAGGCGTTTTGCAGACTGCGAAAAACCCCCGGCAACTCTTCGGGGAAATAGACAAACTTCGCCCGCTCGAAATACTGGATACTCCGCCCATCTTCTTCCACCACCTCACTCAGCGGCAGGCCATAGAGTTGCATACCGTCGCGCCGCTCCCAGAAGCTACGAAACTTACCCCAAAGGGTATGGCCTGTCTCGGGAAAATAGCGCCCCCCCGTCTGCGGATCGTCTATGCGCGGCGGCAAACCCTGCCATGCGAGCACCTCGTGACCCAAACGGCCCAACTGCACCTGCTGGGGCGTACCGATCTGCGCGGCGTGCAGTTCAAACCGGGCACGCTCGAAGTACTGCACAATCCGCCCATCCTCAATAATCTCCTCCGTCAACGGGTAGCCGAAGATCTGCACCTGCCCATTGGTGCGCCAAAAATCGAGAAACCCGCTGCGGTTACTTAGATGGTGCCCCGTCTGCGCAAAATAGATGGTCTGCATCTGTGGCAATAGATCCGGATTGATCGCCCCTAACGGTTGGTGCAATGCCGTCCGCGCCTGCGTCTCACGCGCCTGTGCCTGCGCCACCGCCGCCCGCGCCTCGTAGTAACTCAGCGGCGGCGCAAAATCGGCCCGGGGATGGTGCGCCTCTACCGCACGACTCCACCAGAACACCACTGCACTCAGACTGACCAGAAGCAGCGTGGCGAAACCGAACCGGTAGTGACGAAGTGCCATAGTAATCCTCTACATCTTTTGCGCTGTTTTATCCATTATATAGGACTTAAACGGCCATGACTAGGGTTCTTGAGCCTTTTAATTAAGGGTGTGACTGGAATCTGTAGGGCGGTGCCCTACAACCCCGCCGGACAGGGGGAAATGCGGGGGAACCAGGTTCCCCCGCACCCCCTACCCATGCGCCAAGATCGCGCGTGCAGCCCGCGCTGCAATGGCGCGATGGCTGATGCTATTCTTGCGCTCTGCCGTGATCTCAGCCAGCGTAGCATGCTCGTCCAACAGATAAAAGAGCGGATCGTAGCCAAAGCCGCCGCTCCCCTTGGGCTCAAATTCGATCACACCGGGCAGCCGACCTTCAACCAGTTGCGGCGCGTGGCCCGGTCGCGCCAAGGCAATCACACAGACGAAACGCGCTAAGCGCGCATGCCAGGGAATCTCCTTCATCTGATCGAGCAGATATTGGAGTTGCGCCGCACCCGTTACTCCACCGTAGCGCGCCGAATAGACCCCCGGTGCGCCGCCGAGCGCCGCCACCTCGAGCCCGCTATCATCGGCAAGCGTGGGCAGCCCGCTGAGCGCCATGTAGCCCTCGGCTTTGAGTGTGGCATTGGCCGCAAAGGTCGTTCCGCTCTCCTCGATCTCATCCTGAATTCCAAGATCATCAAGCGTGTGCAGTCTCAGGTCGAGCCCCGCAAAGATCGCGGCAAACTCGCGCAGTTTGCCCGGATTGCGGGTAGCAATCAGCAGTTCGTGCATCATCTTCCTCATTTCTACAATGTTCGTTTGGGGAATGGTTTCGCCTTGCAGCGATCGGCTTTACCGTGGCAACGCGGCGATGAACCATCCCTTGGCGTTGGCGGCTACGCCGCCAGCACGCAACAAAAAGGGTGGGTGGGGCGTCCAACGTACTAGGCACCATGCCATGGTATAGTGTCAGACAACAGGTGTATAGTAAGAATTATACGAGGAGTTTGCCATGTCTCAACAAAACCCAGGGGGCCCCGGACGCATGATGCAGCCACAACGGGGGCTACCCTACGGCGTATTAACCAGTGGCATCATTATCGTCATGCTGATCGTCTTCGCGCTCTCTAATGCTACAGCGGTCGTCGAGACTGGAACCCGTGGTGTTGTGAAGACCTTTGGTCAGGTGACGGGCGTCTTTGGCGAAGGTTTGCACTTCCGCCTGCCCTTTGTGACCAACGTGGTAATTATCGACATCAAAACGCAGCGTATGGTCTCTTCGTCTTCGGCTGCCTCACGCGATTTGCAGATTGTGACGACTCAGGTTGTTTTGAACTATCGTGCCGATCCTGAAAAAGTGGGTGAGTTGGTTACTACCATTGGTGTTAACTACGAATCAATCATCATTGATCCTGCCATTCAAGAGTCGGTAAAAGCAGCAACGGCCCAGTTTACCGCTGAAAATCTGATTACTCAGCGTCCTTTAGTTTCCGAATCGATCCGTGAAGTCTTGCTTGAACGCCTCGCGCCGCGTGGCATTATCGTCGAAGATGTATCTATAACCGAGTTCAACTTTAGCGATGAGTTCAGCCGTGCGATTGAAGCCAAGCAAGTTGCTGAACAGGATGCCCTGCGCGCCGAACGCGAGCTGCGCCGCGCCCAAATCGAGGCGCAGCAGCAAGTAGCTCGCGCTCAAGCCGAGGCTGAAGCAAACCTTGAGGTAGCTCGCGCTGAAGCCGAAGCACTCCGCCTCCAGCGTGAAGTCATCTCGCCCGAATTGCTCCAACTGCGCTTCATCGAGCGCTGGGATGGTGTTTTGCCCCGTTTCATGACCGGCGACACCGGCTTGCTCCCCCTGATCAACATTCCCGCCGGTGAATTGGAAGAAGCGGCCTCTGCCGCCCCCACCGCCGCTCCCCCCGCGCCCGCGCCTGCCCCTGCCCCTGAACCCCAGCCCCAAGAGCCTTAGAGTCTGTCTGAAAAGTCGGTGGGCTGCGCCCGAGTGCCGGCTTTAGCCGACTAAAGTCGGCACTCCAAGGGCGCTCTGCGTGGTGTAGAACGACGCTGGCCCCCTTTTCAGATGGGTGTGACCAAAATATATAGGTAGGGTGCGTGAGGGAACCTGGTTCCCTCACGCACCCTACCCCCGTCCGAAGGGGTGTAGGGCATCGCCCTACAGGATCCAGCCATCCCCCCCTTGACAAGCCGCTTACATGTGCTATCATTATGTGTAGCAAACGCATGTTCGTTAGGGCGCATATACGATCGCAAGGAGAGGCGCATGAGCCTTGCAACGACGACGATACCACAGGCTGATCAACTCTGGGATGTTGCGCGTGTGCCCGAGGCGATTGATCGAGGGCGGCGCAGCAACGAGGCGATTGCTGCATATATTGGCATGAAGGTCGCGCGCCAGGGCCACTACTACACCCAAGCAGCGCGCATCTTGGGCTTGGTGGCCGCTGGCGAGCCCGGCGATGAGCCGCAGTTGACGATTCTGGGGCGTGGTTTTGCGCGTAGCAACCGTGTGGAGCAGCGTACCTACCTGCGCCGTCTCTTGCTACAGCGCGAACCAACCCGAGCCGTTGTGTTGGCGCTGCGCAAGGCCAACGGGCTTTGTCGTGCCGAGATCGCCCAGACGCTCCAAGCGCTCGCGCCGCTCGCCGATAGCACTGCCCACCGACGCGCCTTCACAGTGGCGGCGTGGCTTGCGGCGGTTGGATTAGCCGAATGGCGCGACGGACGGCTGCATTATAGTGGGCCCGCCTTTCCGCTGAGCAATCCTGTCCAGGATCGTGACGCGGCGTAACGGAGTCTTCATGGGTCTTGATCTTGCGGCGTTGGGGCGTCAGGTGCGCCAGATGAGCCATACAGCGGCGGCGGATGCGGCGGATACGGCGACGCGGGCGGCGGCGATGCGCGAACGGATGCTGGCAGCGGCAGGCGAAGAAGAGCACTGGGGCCAAGCAGTGGCCCTGAGCCGCGAGACGGCGGCGTGGCTCTTGGCGCACCCGGTGGAGCCGTTGGGCACGGTGATCGATCTGCCGCCGCCGCCGCCAGCGTATACGATCGTGGCCACCGATGGTTCGCAGATTGAACTGGATCGCCACGGCGCGATTGCCTGCTATGTGATCAATATTGGCCAAGTCTTTCTGCGCTATGGCCAACAGCCTACCGCCCGGCTCACTTCGCAGCCGCTGCTCTGCTACCGCGAAGAGGATCTCTATCTGCACGATGGCGTGCGGCGCATCCCGATTGAAGGTAACTATCTCAGTGCGCGGCGCGATGTGGATGAAGGCGTGGCGCTGGCGGCATTGGCTGCCGAGCATCTTGACGGCAGCTTGCCCGCCGTGGCGCTGCAGGATGGTACCCTCGTGCGCTGGACGCTGGCCGGCGCGGAGCGGGTGGTGCAGGATCATTTTATGGGGCCGTACCTAGACTACCTTGAGCAGATGCGTGTGCGCGGCATCGCCGTCGCCTCCTACATCAGCCGCCCCCGTTCGCCCGAATTGGTTGGTACCATACGCCTCATGCTCTGCCCCGACGTGGATGTGGCTGCCGGACGCGGCGCACGCTGTGAGCGCTGTAGCGATGAACGCGCCGGGCGCACGCCCTCGTGCCAGCCATGTCAGGGGCTGGTTGACAGCGACCTGTTTGGCGCACGGCTGAGCGAAGGACAACGCGGGCCGTTGTTGCTTTCGATGAGCCGGATCAATATTGAACGCTACGGGCCGCACCAAATCCATTTCTTCTACCTGCGCGTGGGGCGTGAACTCTGTCGCATTGAGTTGCCGCAATGGGTGGCGCAGCGCCCTGAGCAGGTAAATTTGGTGCATAGTCTCGTCTACGATCAGTGCGCCCGTGGCGGCGGCTACCCGGTCGCCCTCGAACGTGCCCACGAACAGGCGATTGTGCGCAGCGCCGACCGCCGCGCCTTCCAGCGGCTGCTCGAAAGCAGCCTCTACCGCGCCGAAGCGCCCGGTGGCGTCTCGGCGAAACGGGAGAGTAAAGAGTTTAGTCGCGGATGATCGTTTAACCTTGCCGCTAACGCTTTGCTCTGCTATGATTGAGCCATACACACCCCTTAATGCGGAGTAAGCAGTATGGCCCGCCTTACCTTTACCGTTAATGGTGAGCTACGCGCCTTTGCCATCACTGAGCGCGGCTTGACCATGGGACGCCAACTTGACAATGAGATTGTCCTCAACCATGCGATTGTCTCGCGCAAGCATGCGCGCGTGGAACTGCGCGGGCGTCAGGCGTGGCTGATTGACCTTGAGAGCCGCAATGGGGTAATGGTCAATCGCTTGCGCATCAAAGAAGAACAACTCGCTGACGGCGATCTGATTGGCATTGGCCCCTTTGAAATTCAGTTTGAGGATCGCGCCGCGCAGAGCGTGGTGCTTGATGATAACCAGTATTTCCCGCTTGCCTCTGATGGGCGGGTCGTAAAAGCCCACGAGTTGCGCCTTGAGACGGTGGATCTACAGCAGTTCTACGCGATTGGGATGCGCATCAACCAGATCTTGGATTACCGCGAGTTGCTCGATCAGGTCATGGAAGAGATCATGCGTGTGGTGCCGGCCCAACGGGGATTCCTGCTGCTGCGCAAGGGCGACGAGTTGGTGCCGCGTGTCATCTTGCCCGCTGGTACGGGGGACGTGGCGATTTCGGGCAGCATTGTGGCGAAGGCGATGCAGGAGGGTGAGGCGGTGTTGACCCGCGATGCACGCCTCGATTTTGCGGGGGCAAATAGTATCATTAGCGCCAATATTCGCTCGGCAATCTGCGTTCCGTTGCTGCTACAGGGCAATGCCATCGGCGTTATTCTGCTCGACTCGCCGGGGCGCGAGAAGTTGAGCGAGCGCGATCGCGATCTGGTGGTGGCTATCGCCAACTTTGCGGCGGTCGCCATTGAACGGGCGCGCCTTACCGAAGAATTGCGCCAGCAGGGTGAGTTGCGCAAGAACCTAGAACGCTTTCTCTCGCCCAACGTGGCCAAAGCCCTGGCTCGCTATGTTGCGCAGCACGGCAAGTTGTGGGAAGCGCAAGAACAGAGCGTCTCGGTACTCTTCGCCGATGTGAAAGGCTTTACTTCGCTCTCTGAACGGCTCTCGCCGCGCGAAGTGCAGGATCTGCTGAATGAGTACCTGCACGAGATGACCGACGTGATCTTTCGCTACAATGGCACCGTGGACAAATATATCGGAGATGGTATTATGGCGGTGTTTGGTGCGCCGCGCCTGCCCGATGAGCCCGAAGACGACCAGCATGCCTATCGCGCCGTGGCGGCTGCGCTGGAAATGCAGACCGCCCAGCAGCGCTTGGTAAGCAAATGGGAGCCAAGCAAAGCATTTGTGATTCGCATTGGTATCAACACCGGCCTGGCCTACACTGGTTTTTTTGGTACGCGCCATCGCTTAGAATACACCGCCATCGGTGATACGGTTAATACCGCATCGCGCCTCGAAGGTGCCGCCGAACCCGGTTCGGTCTTTATTGGTGAAGATACGGCTAACCATGTCAACGATCGTTTTCAGCTCCAAGAAATGGGCGAATTGCAACTCAAAGGCAAACAGCAGCGTGTGCGTGCTTTTAAGGTGATGAATTAGTTCTTTTTGTCGTTGGGAATGGTTTCGCCTTGCGGCGATCGGCTTTACCGTTTGTGGGGAGGATGCGGAGGGCATTGCCCTCCGCAACGGGGATTCGGGGGCTTCGCCCCCGAAAAATCCCCCCGTCCGGCAGGGGTTTGGGGGCATGGCCCCCGTTCCGTACCCGCGCAATGGGGGTTCGGGGGCATGGCCCCCGAAAAATCCCCCCGTCCGGCAGGGGTTTGGGG
>RSAS01000111.1 GCA_003934145.1 Candidatus Viridilinea halotolerans
GTGTAGTGTTCCTGCCTCTGTAATAACACATATGTGATCCCTACCAACGCTCATCTGCCTGACCGTATCGAGAGTATTAGGTACGGACGACTGGCCCTCAGCGTTCCGGCCCCAGCAGTACAATGCCCCTACATTGGTCAGCGCACAGGTATAATACTCCCCAGCTCCGACTTGGCTGACTACACCAAGGCTATCCGGTACAGTTGTTTCTCCATCACTGCTATATCCCCAGCAGCGCAGCGATCCTGCATCTGTAATCGCACATGTGTGATTTCTACCGGCGCTAACTTGCCTGACCGTGCCGATGTCACTTGGTATGTTTATCGGATCGCCATACATACTACGCCCCCAGCAGCGCAGCAATCCTGCCTCTGTAACAGCACAGGTTTGATCCCAACCAGTGCTGACTTGCCTGACTGCGCCGAGTCCAGTCGGTACATCCGTCTGTCCAAACCAGTTGCCGCCCCAGCAGTACAGCGATCCTACATCTGTTATCGCGCAGGTGTGATTCCCGCCAGTGCTGACTTGGTTGACTGTGCCGAGGGAACCAGGTACGGTCGTTTCGCCATATTGGTTGCCGCCCCAACAGCGCAGCGATCCTGCCTCCGTAATCGCACAGGTGTGAGCATTACTAACACTGACTTGCCTGACTGTGCCGAGATCATTCGGTATCGTGCTAGGATCACCCCAGCAGTAGAGTTGCCCCGCTTGGTTAATCACGCACGTCGCATTCCATCCCGCCTCGATCTGCACCGTTCCGAGCGTGTTCGCGGCTTGAACGAGCGGCGCAGCGGGTTCATGTGGTGACGTGGTGGCCGTCGTCGGCAATGGCTGTGCAATCCCCACGAGCAGCAGAGTGCAGATGATCAGCATGGCGAACGGGTGGAAGAAGCGGCGCGTCATGGGAAGCTCCTTGGCGGGGCAGGTACGAGGATGAATTGGTGCGCCTTGTTTGCACCAATTGGTATAACCCTATAATAGCTAAATTAAGAGCTAATTTATTCTTTTTTTAGCTAAAAATGAATAATGGTGGTTTCTCAACCAAAGCTTTTCGTACCAAGATGAGTCGCCCTATCGGCAAGGCTCACAGCGTAGATTAACCCAAGCAGCCGTTCACGGCCAGAGCAGGTTTTGGCTATGCGCTGCTGCTTGGGGATGATCTGATCAGGCTCGTCGCGATGGTTGGGATCCGGTGGCGAATGAACACAACCTACCGAATGGTGTAGATGACGCAAGGGTGCGAGGTTCCCCGCTCCCTGGTGTGCCAGTTTTTGCCTCCCCGTAGACACTGCCCCCCCAGCGGCGTATAATCAAAGGGTGAGCAGCGAGACGCGCCGCTTCGTCCCTCCGTGGGATGAGGCGGCGCGTTTGGCGTTTCTGGGGGTGAAGCGGAGGGTGGTGTGTGTGGAGGGAAGTTGCGGTAACATAGAATACCAGAACGTTTGTTTGACATCTGGCGTAAGAGGTGCTATACTGTCTTTGTGGGCGAAAACGCACCCACCGCTACGCTGTGTTTCACCTCTGAACATGATTGGAGTTGTTCCATGACGGTACTCGCTGCTGCCGATCCCACGCCCATCACGACCGTGAACGATGCGGTGACCACCACCGGAACCCTTTCGCTCTGGGCGTCAGACGACCAGGTGATTGAGGTGGTACACCACTTTGGCGGTACCAATCCGCGTTTGGAAGTGCGCCACGTTGGGGCCACTGACCCGCTGCGGGTGGTGCCCACCACTCGCTTCTGGCGCAAGGAGCAGGCCGATCTGGTTGCTTGGGCGCAGCAACTGGCCGCTGATCCGGTGGAGGGGGCTGCGCCGGATGTGACCTAGCACGGCCCGGTTGTCTGTGGCGTGGTGGGCTCGCCCCACCACGCTCCCCGATGGGGACGGCCCCCGTCGTGGTTCCGTCCCCGCGTGGTGTGTGCGCTCCAGGATGTCCTCGCGGCATGCGCACACGTCACGGTTACCGAGTTTGGAGTCTGCGATGCCACCCACCGATTTGGCGCGAACGCTCCAGCAGTTGACGGCGACCCGCCCCGATTTGGTGCGCGGGGTGATGCTCTGGTCCCAGGATGGCGGGCTGATGGGCTGTCTCATGGATGCGCAGCGTCAGCCGATTCTGCGCTCGATCCCCTCAATGCCTCACGCCGACCCCACCACGCTCTTTGCGCACCTGGCGTCGGTGCGGGGCTACCTTGAATTGACCGGTCGCTCGTGTCCCCCAACCGCGTAGAAGGAGTTGTGCATGACGGCACTTGGTATTGATGATCCGGTCATGGTGATCATATCGCCCGCTGGCTTTGCCTTGCTTCCCTTTCCCGATCTTGCCTTGGTGAGCGCGGCGACGCAGCAGGCGCTGCAGGAGACTCTTCAGCACATCGATCCTGAAGCTGCGGTGCCGGCTGATGCCATTCAGGTTGCTGCCCGCGATGGCAGCGGGTTGACGGGCGCGGCGCGTCTCGTGCTCGCTACGCTTGGCCAGCGTGGCCTGATTGATCCGAACGGCTGGATTTCCACTGAGGTTCGCACCCATCTGCTCACGGCGTATGCGGAGGTCGGCATCATGCCGCCATCCACGGTGACACCCACGACGATGATCTTGGTGCTCGACATGGTACGCACGACGTTGGCGCAAGAGGATGCGGCCCACGCTCACGCCCAGGCGCTGGCGTATGGGGTGGTCGCGGCGCTGGCGTACCACGATCTCTTCATCGCGGAGATCATTGCACAGGGGTTGAGCCCCGATTGGGAGTACGCACGTCGCGTATTGCTTGAGCAGCGAGAACTAGAAAGTACGCAGGAATGAACAGCGCACGCAATCGACGTGGCTTTAATCCGTTTCACACGGGTGGTCGGCTTACCAAGTCCCGCCACGCGGACGAGGCCGCTGAGGTGGCTGGCCACGATCAGCCTAAGCCAGCGCCTGCTTTGACCGGCACAGCGCGGCTGAATGCGTCCATTCGCAAGGCGGCAGGCCGTGTTGCGGTGCCCCTGTCGCCGGTCTCGGGCGATGCAGAGGCTGCGCCTCGCCATCCGCCATCGGGTTAACGGCCCGCACGTAGACGCCCCCTTCCCCCACAGCCCCCATTGCTCAGTGAGCAATGGGGGCTGTGGTGATTCTGCCATCGTTTGCGCCTAGGTTGCCCGCGCAGCCGACGCCGTAACACCGCCCTCGTCGTTCCAGGTGCGGTCGCATGACCGTGCCCGTCGTCTGTCTCAGGAGATTCAGCTATGCCCCGATTTATCCGTGAACTTCCACCCAATGAACAGCCCCTCTACCGCTTGACGAACACCGGCCCGGCGTCGCTCTCGGATGCCGAACTCATCGCCGTCCTCACCAACCTGAGCGATATGCAGGGCGCACAGCGACTGCTTGACCACTTTGGCGGGTTGCTTGGCCTCTTCAGCGCCGATGTCCACGCCATTCGCCGTGTGACGGTGGGCGTTGGGGCGTCGAAAGCGGCACAGATTGTCGCAGCCTTTGAGGTGGCACGCCGTATCTTGCGTGGCCAGGATCGGGTGCAGATCCGCTCGCCGACTGATGCTACCGCGCTCTTGCGGGCTCATATTGGCTCGGAGCTTCAAGAACACCTTGCCGTGGTCTGCCTTGATACCAAGAATCGGGTAATCAAGATCCACACCGTCTACATCGGGAGCGTGAACTCCTCGGCGGTGCGGATTGGCGAGATTTATCGGGAACCGATTCGGCTGAATGCGACATCCATCATTGTCGCGCACAACCACCCCTCGCAAGACCTGACGCCGAGTCCTGAGGACGTGATGGTGACGCGGCAGATTGTGGATGCGGGCAAGTTGTTGGACATCGAGTGTCTCGATCATCTGGTGATCGGGATGTCCTCCGCCGTGAGCCTGCGTGAACGCGGGTCGGCAGGTGGGTTTTTCTAAGCAACATCTATGGACGTAACCACCCTTCACATTCCGATCACCGACATTGTGACCGGCTTGAACAACCGTACCCGCTTTCCGGCGGAACAACTCCAATCGCTCGCGGACGATATGCACGAGCGTGGGTTGCTTCAGCCGATTGTGGTGCGGCCCCATCCGACGGGCCAAGGCTGGCAACTGATTGCCGGTGAGCGCCGCTGGCGAGCGGCCCACCTTCTGGGCTGGACGACCATTCCCGCGATTGTCCACGCGATGGATGACCGGGCGGCGCGGAGCGCGATGATGGCGGAGAACACCCATCGCGCTGATATTGACCCGATTGACGAGGCGAATGGCTATGCGGCGTTCATTGCCGACTTTGGGGTTACCTCGGCAGAGGTGGCACGCACGGTGGGCGTGGATGTTCAGCGGGTCAATCGTCGCCTTAGCTTGCGCTCGTTGTTGCCCGAACTCCAGACCATCCTGCGCACCCGGCCCGAACTCATCGTCCACATGGAGTTGCTGACGCGCCTCGACCGCAATTACCAGCACGCCGCCTTGACCACCTTGACGCAGCGCAGCGAGGTGCGTCTGCCTGAGTTCCGCCGCATCGTCCATGCGCTCTTGGAGCGCCAAGCGCAGGAGGCGCAACTTTCCATCTTTGACGCGGAATTGCTCGGTGGCCACTTTGCCGAGCAGTTGCAAGAGGCTGCGACGGGGGGCGGGCGGCTGCGCATCGCCCATCTGCCGATTGACCCGCGCTTTCCACATCCGAAGGTGCGCGAACGCCGCCGTTTCCTGGCGAACCAGTGGCGCGATTGGGCCGATGCGCTGGCCCTCGCGGGCTTTGCTGAGGGGGCGGCGGCGGTCTACACGCTGATTGAGGTGTGTATCGCCGAAGGCCGGATTGAAGCGAACGAGAGCGAGTGGGTGGGGCGGCCTGCGCCGCCCCACCCACTCGCTGCGGAGGATGCGGATGCCCAAGATTCCACGGACTACCCCAGCGGATCTGCGTGCGGCGATGGAGCGCTTTGACCGCGAACTGCGGGGCCGGGGGCGCTTTGCCCGTTGGCCGACGCAGGCGGATCGTTTCGCCCTGGCGCACGACGGACGCTACTACCCGCCCAAAATCATCATCAGCCTCGCCGCTGGAGTAGGGGTGCATACCTTCTCTGGCGGGGCTGAGAGTACCCGCTACACCGACCAGCGCGGGCTGGTGACGGTGCCGCTTGATGCCGCACTGCGCGCACAATTACGCGCCGTTCAGTCTGCGCCGTTGCCGGAGGTTGCGCCCAACCTCGACCAGAAAGGGGGTGGTGACGCCGAATGAGGCTTCGGTTGCCTGGGTGAAGAGCGGCGAATTTCCCTCAGAACGATTAAGGAGTTGCGCGATGGCAATGGTTGAACGTGAGTACATCCCGGGAGCGTTGTCCGATACCCTGGCGGTGCTGGTTGCGTCGGTGCCGCTTACAGATCCGTATGGGCCGAATGCACCGCCGCCGGTGCCGGCGGTGCTGCCGGGGCATGACCTGGTGTTGAGCACCTTCCTCTGGACTGATCCGCATGCCATGTTGACTGGCCTGCACCTGTTGGCGGTGGCGGCGACGGTGGAGCATGCCCGCGACCTGTTGGTGAGCGATGCGGGGCACGACGACCCGCTGGGGGAGCAGGTGGTGCTGTTGGCCTATCGTGACTGGCGGGCTGGTCGCCGCTCGCCTCTGCGGGGCTACGGGCCGTTGTGGGCGCAGTTGGCGCACCCGCCGCAGCAGATCACGACGCCGACGGCGCTTCGGTTGCAGCCGTTGCCCAAGGGACGCGGAGGCCCTAAGCCCAGTGGCGAGTGATGAGTGACGCATGGCGAGTACGTTCGGATCAGGGAACGGCTCGCTGGTCATTGGCAGAACGGTACACACGAATAGTCCTCCCTCACCCGTCGCCTGGGCCACGGCTTCCCGCGTTGGTTGCATGTAGCTCAAGGGGAAGGGTGAGGGAGGACGACAGGAGATGGTGCTATGTCCCGTGTTCAGACGAACGCGCCGCGTGGCCGGGCGGTGCCCGCGCAGCAGAATCCGCCAGCGGTGCGAGCCTCGTTGGCGACGATGGAGCGCCTGCTGCGCACTATCGAACATCGAACCTACCAACGGATCGATGCGGTCTTTGACGATTGGGTGGATCTGCTGGTGCTGCTCTTGGATCACCTTCCCTTGCACCTCGCGGATGTCGTCCGCACGGGGCATATGGCTGCGTGGCCAGAGGGCACCACCCCGGAGCAGTACGCCACGTTTGCGCGCATCCAGCAGCGGTACGGTCGCTTTACAGAGGTAGCGTTTCAGCACTTCAGTCAGGCGGCGGGGACCTTTTTTCAAGCGACGGGAACCGATTGGTTTGACTGGCTCGGTGCGTTGACGATGAGCCTGGGTTTAGGCGGGAACCGCCACGGCGACTACTATACGCCATGGGACGTGGCCCAGATGATGGCGCAGACGCAAAACATTTCTAGCCTGCTGCACAAGCGCATGCTGGTGGCGCTGCGCCATCCAGAGAACCACCGTGCGCCAGCAGTGGCGTTGACCGGATTGCTCTTCCACCCACGGGCAGACGGGCAGCCCACTGAGCCAGCGTTGGATGCGGCAGCACGGGACGCCTTTTTGCTGGAGTACCTTATCCCGACGGTGCTGCCCTTCTTCGAGCCGGTCACGGTCTGTGATCCGGCGTGTGGTTCGGGGGTGATGCTGTTGGCTGCGGCGTCAACCGTGCCGCATTGGGCGCGTCAACTGGGGATGGTGCAGTTCTACGGGATGGATCTCAGCCATCGGGCGGTGCAGATGAGCCGGGCCCAGTTGCGGGCCTACGGGCTGAATGGCTATGAGGCACGGATGTTCGTGGCGTTGGACGAAGCGGGCGGGTGGGACGCCATCCGCGAGCGGTTGGCGCAGGCGGCGCCTGTTGCGCCCCCACCGCCGCTGGTCGCGGCATCACCCGGGTTCACGGTGGTGCCGCGTCAGCCGCAGGGTCACCTTGCTCACCCGACACTGGCGCAGCGGGCAGCGGCCCAAGCCAAGCCAAGCCTTGTCTTCACCCAGCCCCAGCCGACGCGCAATAGGCGAGGTACGCCATGAGTGACCCCTTACCACCACGCACGCTGACAGATGTCTATGTCGCGTTGTGCGCTCCGTTCGCCATCGAGCAGATCCAACTGAAGCCCCAGGTGGTGAATAGCGAGAAGACCCGGGCGCTCTGCGCACCCTACGCCGATCCCCGGGTGTATGAGGATCGGCTGGATGCGGTGGTCGGCCCGGACGGGTGGAGTTCGATCTATGTGATGACGGAGTGGGGCGTCGTGTGCCGTTTGTCCCTCTTGGGCGTGGTGAAGAGTGCCATCGGGGATTACCCCGCGAAAACGGAGCCGCGTTCCAGCAAAGAGCCCCACAACGACGGCACGATTGCCGAGGCGCAGGCCTTCAAGCGGGCCTGTTCGCGGTTTGGGGTGGGGCGCTACCTCTACTTCCTGTCGGCGCTCTGGGCACCCTATGATCGGGAGAAGCGAGCGATTGTGAACCCGATGCAGGTGGTGCGCACGATCTACCACAATGCGGGGTATCGCTAGGGAGGCGAAGAGGCGAGGAGGCGAAGAGGCGAGGAGGTGCGAGACGGGGAGGCGAAGAGGCGAAGAGGCGAAGAGGCGAATGGGATGTCCTCGTCACCACCGCGCCCTAGCGCCACGTCTCGCGGCGCAGATCTGGCACTGCCTGGAAATCGTTATCGGTGGAGAGCAGCACCAGATCGTAGCGCAATGCAGTGATAGCAATCAGGGCATCAATGGTAGCGAGTTGACGCCCCTGTCTACGCAGACGAATCTGTAGTTCAGCGGCCCGTTTGGCATCGGTTGCATCGGGAACGTGACATGCCAGCGAGTGCTCCCACGATGCCCACAACGCCACGTTTTGCTCGGCGCGTGGCGCGATACCAATGCCGAACAGAACTTCTGCAAGTACGGGAACGCAGATCGAAAAGGTGTCACCCAGAGATTGGTGCCGTTGCATACGCAGAATCAGTGCATGACCAGGGGTGACGAGGGTTGAGGCATGGTTCGTGTCGAGCAAGTACGCCGTCACAACGAGCCTCGACCTTCGGCACGCGCATTGGCACGATCAAGAGCGCGGAGCTCTTGTTCAGCGGCATCGAGGGCATCCAAAAGTTCGTAATCCGGCTCGCCTTGGGCCATGACTCTGAGTACCTCCGCGAGATCCCCTTTGGCTGGAATGATGCTGGCCGGATTGGGCGGCGTCGCCTTGATGCGGGCGATGAGCGCCAAGAGGTGGGGGTCTTCCTCCATGGGCGGGAGCGGCGCGGGGAACGCGTTCGCCAGTGCATCCAGCTCGCTACGGGAAATCTGAGCCGCTTCAGACTGAGGGGTAGCGTGGGGGCGGAGCGTGCGAGAAGCCTCGGCGTCCTGCTCCATCATCCGACGCAAGGCGTCGCGGATCACCTCGGCACCATTGCTGTAAAGACCGATGTCGATCTTATATTGGATATATATTTTCAATTGTTCAGGAAGCTCGATACGCATGATAGCTCCTCAATGGTCAAAGGATGTACCCAAAGTGTACATCAGGCGTAGGGCGCATGCAAACCGGTTGCCTGCGGGAACATGGCGATGGCAACGTCCTCTTGATCGTCCGCAAATGACGCAGATGACGCAGATGATTGCTTCCTCATCTGCGTCATCTGCGGATGGTACCTGAGCCTATTGGGGCGTTGCAACCGCCATGTCTGCGGGAAGGCGGGCTACGAGGCGGCGAGGCGGGAGGCCGTTGCTTCGCTTCGCGGCCCCTTCGCCCCTCGTTCCTCCCCACCCGCTGGGGGAACTGAGCGCAGGAAGTGAGGATACCGTGATACGTACATATCTTTATGTATCTGTTTATACAAGTAAATATGATTTGACAAATACCGTCACCTATGCTATTCTAGCAGTGGGCAAATGCAACCCCACCGCCACTCTTCTCTTCTATCCAACGGAGGAACGAACCCGTGACCGGTTCCCCCCAGCGCCCTGGCCGTCGTGCCAGAGGCGTTCGGTTCCCTTGCCCACATGATGTTCGCCCGTCTCAGTTCTGTTCGTGTTTGCAGGTGCGCCCCGTGCGCGACGCCCTGCGCGATCTCTACGATGAAATCGTGGAGTTCCTGCAGGAGCCGTCCCGCGACGAAGCGAGCGACCTCGCGTTTGCTGTCGGAAGGCTCATCGGAGGAATGCGCGGCATCGTGTATACCTCCATTCCTGGAGATGCGCGGCACATCACGAAGATGTTTGCGCGGATGGCGACGTACGGCTGTGTCCGTAGCCCTCGGCATCTGCGTGACGGTGCGTGCCCTTCACTCCCTACCTCAACGGAGGAATGACTTGTGACCACTTCCCTTCCTAGCGCCCCGGCTCCTGTGCCGGAGGCGCCGCTTCCCCCTGCCCGAACGCTGCTTGCGCGGCTTACCGGTGCCAGGGGAAGTCAGTCCGTGTCCGTGACGTTGGAACAGGCGCAGAGTGTGGCCGCGACGGTCTTTCTGACCATCACTACCGATGGCGAGGCGGCTTCGCCAGAGAAGTTCTTAGGGGTGCAGAAGGCTCGTGCGGATGCGCGGCTCTTGGCTATCAAGCGGGAGTTGGAGAGCGCGAAGCTCGAACGCTTCACGACGCCGGAGCCGGAGCCGCCCGTGCCGCACACGCCCGCCAAGACGAGTCCCGCGTCGGCGAAGACGGCGGCGACGACTGCTGCCCCGCCGCGAGTGCGGGATCAGATGACGACGATCAAGGAGTTGGGCCGCTATGCGGCGCTGATGATTGTGGGGCCGAACTCGCGCTACGAGGTGTGGCGCGACTATGGCCTGCCTGCTGCGCAGAAGGTGTGGGAGCAGCGGGCGACGCGGGCGTGGCAGTCGCAGCAACGGGCGGCGAAGGCGGAGGTCGAGACGCACTACGCCCGCGACCCGTCGCCACGCTCTGACCCATCGCCCGCCGTGGCCCCGTCTGCCAAGCCGCCCGCAGCCCCGTCCGTTGCACCCGCCTTGGCCCCGTCTGCCAAGCTGCCCGCCGTGGCCCCGTCTGCCGCGCCGCCCGCAGC
>RSAS01000682.1 GCA_003934145.1 Candidatus Viridilinea halotolerans
CCCCCTGTCCGGCGGGGTTGTAGGGCACCGCCCTACAGATTCCAGTCACACCCAAGCAATTTTCGCCAAAAACCGTAACTTTTGGCCCTTTTCAGCGGTGTAATAGTAAGGGTACATCGTTGTAGTAAAGGAGCCAGTCATGTATGCCCGTCGAATCATCGGTTTGGGTCTGCTCGTCCTGATGTTGTTGCTCACCAGTTGCGCCCGGGTGAGCCATGATCCCACGCCCGCCCCGTTGGTGGTCGTTGCGCCGACGGCGACGCCGCCGCCGTTGAGCGGCGTAGCGGCAACCTCAAGCCAGGATGAGCAGGAGAGTGCGCTCTTCTTGAAGACCTGGATTGATGCGGTGACGCTGGGTGATGCCGAGTTGGGGAGTTACGTCTATCGAGTGGGCGGCGCAGGAGCGCAGGCGGAGATTACCAGCCAGATTGCGACCATGCGCGAGTTTGTGCGTTGGGCGGAAGATCCGGCCAACACGCCGTTTGGTCGCTACAAGGGCTTTCACGAGACGGTGGGCAGCTACGTGAGCAGCGATCCCGACCGGCGCACGGCGATTGCGCTGATGCGCTTCGAGCAGGCAACGGTCTGTTTCCGCGCCGACTTAGCGCGCCGTGATGCCATGCAACTCTGGAGCGTCGAGCAGTGGGCGCCGCTCTTCTCGTGGGACGACTGTGCGCCCGAAGTGGAGCGCATGCCCGTCTGGGTACAAGAGGAGTGGCGCGAAGTCTTGCCGACGGCGCTGCCACCGGCGTAAAAAGGGAGGGGATACGCGGGAACCTCGTTCCCGCGTATCCCCTTCTACAGCATGCGCAAGGCAGGCCCTTCGCTGCGCTCTCGATCCACGCCTGAGAGTGGGAGGATGCGCGGGAACCAAGTTCCCGTGCGCACCCTTACCGCCTCACGCCAACCGTGCTTCAGCCGCTGCGGTTAATTCGCGGATGTCGGCGAAGGTGCCATCTTGGTCGCTCACGGTGGCGACGAGCAAGTTCATCGCGGGGGCACGTCCGAGTTGGAGATCTTGGTAGTCGTAGTACAACTTCACGTCGGCGGTAAAGCGACGGGTCATTTCACTCGTGATAGCCTGGATGCGGTCGGGCATGGAGATAATGACAAAGTAGGGGCCAACCACTAACTGACCCACAAAATCGTCGTGGTCGCCGCGCTGTTCAACAATATCACAGAGCAGCAGCGCGGTGAATTTGAGTACGTCTTCGCCAACAACGACACCATAGTGTTGGGTAAAATGTTCAAAGCCATTAATGCGAATGAGGGCCATAATCCAGCCGCTGCTAGTGAGCAGCTCGCGCAGTTGGGTATTGACGAGTTCGCCGGTGGGCAGATTGGTAACGGGATGGAACTGACCACGCCGCCGCCCGGAGCTGAGTTGATTGCGAATGACCGACGAGAGTTCTTCAATATCAAACGGCTTGCCCAGGAAATAGTCAGCGCGCACCAGATTGTGGGCATTGAGGCGGTTGGCGCGTTCGCCGAAGGCGGTCAAAACCACAATCGGAATATTTTGCGTATCGGGGGCCGAGCGCAGCGCCATCCCCACTTCGTAGCCGCTAATATCGGGCAGACGTACATCAAGCACAATCAGGTCGGGCGGCGTGGTGCGGCAAATAGTCAGCGCCTCTTGGCCACGGGTGGCGAGTAACACATTGTAGCCCGTCTTACCAAGATGAATTTCGAGCAGACGGGCAATGGTGGGATCGTCTTCAACGACGAGGATCGTATCCTGTTCACGCGCCATAAAAAGCTCCCTCGCCTGCGACTGGCCCTGATGTCGTCAACATGAACGAGCCAGGTTGGGTTTTTCGTTGCCGCCGGGCGGCAACAAAGTGCATATGCTATACTACAACGTAGTGATTATCATTGCAAACTTTTTAGTTTTGGCGTAAGGATGGGGGAACCATGTTCCCCATGGGCATTGCGTTTAGAGTTGCCGCCCTAAAACCCGCTGCTGGGGCTGCGCCCAAACCTTCTTTTTTCTTTCGTTTTGGCGGCGAAGCCGCCAAAACGAAAGAAAAAAAGTTCT
>RSAS01000148.1 GCA_003934145.1 Candidatus Viridilinea halotolerans
CACTCGTCACTCGTCACTCGTCACTCGTCACTCGTCACTCGTCACTCGTCACTGGCATTACTATGGTAGCTCCCACAACTCCACAAAGCCGCGCCGCGAACCCACCAGCGCTTGGCTGCCATCGGGCGTGACGGCGAGGCTGTCGCCGTAACAGGCGCTGCTCGTGCGGTGTTGTGGCCCGTCGGCGCTGAATTGCCAGAGGCGTAGCCCCCCGCTTGGCCCGACGGTTAGCAGTTGCCCTACGGGCAGCAGCGCCACGGCGGTCGCATCGGCAAGCGCCTCACGGCCCAGCAGCGTCCCTGCGGCGTCCCATGTCCAGAGCATACCCGTATCATCAAGGGCGGCAAGGTTGCCGTTGCTACCGTGTTCCAAGGCGACGAGCCAGCCGCCGCCTGCCGTACGCAAGGTCGGCAGCGGTGTACCCGTCGGCAGTGCGAAGCGGCGCACTTCGCCATTATAGGCGGTAGCGAACACCTCATTGCCGCTTGGGGCAAAACTGACAGCGAGAACGGCGGTAGCCCCTAGGCCATCGTGTTCGATCACGGTGAGGGTGCGGTGCAATTCGCCCGTCGCCACACTCCAGAGGCGAAGGGTGCCATCCCATCCCACCGAGGCGAGTTGCGTTCCGGTGGCGTTAAAGGCCAGGGCCAACACCGGGCCTTCGTGGGCCACAAGGCCCCCACGCGACACTCCATTAGGAAGCCGCCAGAGGCGCACGAGGCCATCATTGCCCGCCGAGGCGAGCATGCGTCCATCGGGGCTGATGGCGAGGGCGTTGATCGCGCTGCGATGTGCGGCAATACTGGGTATGAAGTGACCCTGCTCCGACCAGAGCTTCAGGCTCCCATCTTCGCCGCCGAGCGCGAACTGTTTGTCGCCCATTGCCACGGCGCTAATTGCCGGCAGGTCAACATGTTGATCAATCACAAAGCCATCGCCGCTCCAGCGGCGGATGGCCCCATCGCGCCCGGCGCTCAGCATGCCACCGCCAGCGGTGAGAACCAAGCCACTGATAGCGGCACGGTGGCCCGTTATTTCACTAAGCAGTTCACCTGTAGGCCAAGCCCAGCGCAAGATCTGACCAGTAGCCGTACCTGCCACCAGCGTCGTGCCATCACGGGCAAAAGCCAAGCGCAGCACCGGTTCCAGCATACGCTCAGCGGTGTCAATACCCAAGCGTGACAGGAGCGTGCCGTCGATTACATTCCAAAGCCAGACCGCGCCCGCCTCGCTGCGCCAGCCCTCGGATGCAGCGGCCACCACCAAGCCATCAGGGCTAAAGGCCACCTCGCTGATCACCCGTTGCCCCACCGAGAGCTGGCGTAGTGCCTGCCCGGTGCTGAGTTGCCAGATTACGAGGTTGCCATTCTGATCACCCGTAGCCAAATGATCGCCATCAGGCGCAAAGCGCATGCTCGTTAGCGGCCCTGGCAAGGCCAGCGGATCGCGCACTGCGTGCAGTTGCAACTCTTGCAGAGGGCGACCCGCCGCAACATCCCAGATCATAATTGCTTCGCTGCCCATACCGACCGCCAGCAGCGGATGTTCCGGCGCAAACGCGAGTGCCTGCACGTCGGCACTATGGCGCAATGTGGTGCGCAGTTGCCCTGTTGCGGCATCGCGTAGCTCGACACGCTGTTCTAAAGCCAACGCCAGTGTTGCCCCATCCGGGGCAAGCGCCAGTGCAACGGGGGCTTGCCCCAGCGGCTCTTGCCAAAACAGTGCCTTTAGGTCGCGCGCATCGCGGCGCTGCAAACTGCGTGTTGTGGCCACAAAGAGATCGGTCTCCTGCGGGTTCAGCGCCAACGCCAACGGTACTCCATCGCCCCACACCTGGGTGCGCTGCAACAGCGGCGCATCTGCAGCAGCTTCGGCGATATTGGCCACACCGCTCGTGCGTCTCGGCTCAGGCGTCACCAGCAGGAGGCCTAGCGGTGCCATCGTCTCCGCCGGGCTAGGGGCGACCAGTTGGGTTGAAGGCAGTGCTTCAAAGCCACAGGCAGCGAGGCCGAGCGCAAACAACGAGAGATAGAAGATGGGATGCAGTGCTTTCACAAGGGTATTGTAGCATAGGAGGTGGCGGCAAAGCCGCTCCCAAAAAACTCGGTTAGGGATGGTTTCGCCTTGCGGCGATCTCCTTTACCGTTTGTGGTGTGGTGAGGATGCGGAGGGCTATGCCCTCCGCATCCTCACTCACTGGGATGGGGGTTTTGCGGGGGCCATGCCCCCGCACCCCCACGCGGCAAACGGTAAAGGGGCTACGAACCTTCCCTAACAAAAGCATCAGGTGTTCAGCCAGCGCACACTCCGCTCCAGCAACGCAACCTGATGCCACGGGCGTATGGCTGGCAGCAGCGGGTGGCCGGTGATGGGAACTTGCACCAACTCGGCGCGGATACCGTTCTGCTGCAAACGGGTGTAGAGTTGCTGCCCGGCATAGTTGGCACTGGTGGCTAACACGAGCGTCGGCGCACGCGCTGCTGCCACATTCAAGTCGTCGGGGTTAAGTAGCGCGTGGCGACAGTCGGCGATGAGGGCGTGGACGTGGCGTTGCTGCCCGTGTTCATGCACGACGTGCGGCCCGCCAAGAATGGCGAGCCGTGTAGTGTCAAGGAAGCTGTGGGTGGCAGAGGCCGCGTCGAGCAGGGCCCGCGCCTCTTGGCGATTGAGTGGGCCGTGTTGCCCTCTGCCGTGCAATACGACATACCCATGTGTGGCATAACTCTGCCATTCCACCTGGAACATGGCGGGCAAGCCACGGCAATCCAGCACGATCGGGTAGCGTTGCCCGGCGCTATAGCCCGGCGGGGGCAGCACCCATCCCGTGTAGTTGCGCTCTTTGCACTGATAGGCGAGGCGCAGACTCGAAGCCAGCAGCAATTCGCGCAATAACGCCCCATTGAGCGTCGTTACGCGCTGCGGCGTCTGCGCTGGCGCGACTACGTAGAGATCGCCCGGATGGAGTTGATCAGCCAAGAGCGCCACGCTGACATGTTGCTGCGTAGCATGCGTAGCGGCCAACAGGATCTGATCGTCGCGCAAGCCCCATGCCGCATTGGGTTCAGGCAGCGCTGCTCCGTGTACATTGGCGCACGCACCACTATCGAGCGGCTGCTGGGTCACCAAGACGCCTTGGGTAAAACGCGGATCAATGCAGTCACTCACGGCGAACGTTGGCATGTGTTGGGCGCTAGGCTCGGCGGGCCACCAAGCGGGCGGTACGTCCGCTTCCGCGCAGGTTGCCACCGGACGTGGTGCGCCCCCGCTGGCGGCGACAATCATGCGCTGCACGACCAACTCCTCGGGCGGCGCGGCCAGAAAGGTGAGCCACGGGCCATCGGGCGACCAGTGCGGCTGTGCGACTGCCCCCAGCCCATCAGTAAGCGCCCGGCTGCTGCCCGTCGCCAGCGTTGTGAGCATCACCTGCGCGTGGTAACTATTTTGCTCTGCGGCAGCCCAACGCCGCACCCACGCCACTGTCTGGCCAGCGGGATCGAGTTGCGGCTCGCTGCAATGCTGTAGGCGCAGCAGATCATGGTAATGGAAGGGGCGGCGGGAGTGTGTCATATCAATTCCCGTTTTGTGTTGCGTGTTGGCGGCGGAGCCGCCAACACGCAACACAAAACGGGGTGCCTCACCACTTGCCGCCACGACTGCCGCCCCCGAAGCTGCCGCCACGACTGCCGCCCCCAAAGCTACCGCCGCTGCTGCCACCACGGCCCCAAGAGGAGCTACTGCTACTGCTGCTACTACGGCGCGAGCTGCTCGAACTGGTCCAACTGCTGCTGCGACTGCCCCCCGCGATCAGCGAGCCGGGGCTGCTGCTGCTCGGCGTCGGGCGCGGGATGTGCTTGCGGATTTCGCTGCTTGCCGCCTGCGCTTCGCGGCTGATGCTGCGGGCCAATTCGATGCTGCGCTGCAGGTTGGCTTCGCCCGTGATCGGCAAGCGAATCTGGTCAAAACGTGCCTGTGCTTGATTGATCTGAGCGAGCGCATTCGCTGGCGTGCGCCGCCCCGCTTGGCGTGCCAGGGCTGCTCCGCCGTCGAGCGCACTTCGTGCGTCGCTCAAGAGCTTGTTCAGTTCCGCCCGCTGCTTTTCGAGGCGCTGGACATCGTTAAAGGCACGCTGGTAGACCCCCTCGCTCTCGGCTTGGATGCGCACATAACTTGCCATCGCCTGTTCGAGCGCAGTGCGCCGCTGATCCTCGATCAATTTCTCCGCCTGTTGTTCTAGGGCTTGGGCCTGATCAAACTGCTCAACCAGCGTCTTGACCACTGCCATCGTTTCAGTCTGAATGTCGGCCCCATGGAGGTTGACATACTTGGCGATCTTGTTGACCTCGGCCACGGCGATGGGGCGCAGTTTGGCGATCTGCTGGCGCATGCGATCCATGCTAGTTGCTTCGTCACGCGCTCCGGCGAGCGCCGCATCGGCGAGGCGGTCGGCGGCGGTGGCAGCGGCAGCGAGGCGCAGCCAGTCGGGTTTGGGCTGTTGTGCTTCAGCCGTGGCCTTCGCGAGCTGTTCCGACGCTTCGCGCATTTGCACTTCGGGATCTTGGCCGACGTCAGCGTCGTTGGCCCGCACGAAGGCCAATGCATCATTGAGGCTGCGTTCCGCCTCGGCGAGCAACTCGGGCGCAGCCGCCCGTGCCGCCTCTAGGTCGCGCAGACGGGTGATAATCGCCTCGATCAACTGCTCGACAAACTCCAGTTCCGCCGTGGCGGAGGCGAGATGCTGTTGGGCAACGAGGAATTGCTGCTCTTCCATCGCATTGGCGGATGCGGCCAACTCCCAGTGTTCTTGGGCGCGATCAGCGGCGGCTTGGGCCTCCGAGCCATTGCCGCTAATATCGTCCCAAGTACTCTCGGCAAATTCATCCACCTGATCGAAGGCTTGGGCACCCGCGTCAATGCGAGCGGCTGCCGCTTCACCCAAGGCTTCCACTTCGGCCAAACGGCGCTCGTTGGCCGCCCGCAACGCGGGTGCGCCACTGCCGCTGGCAATGGCTTCGTGCAGATGCACCTCTGCCTGTTCCAGATGAGGTTGCGCCCCCGCCGGGCCTTGGCGCGACTGGAGGGCCGTCGCGGCGGCGGCCAATGCCGCCGCACCCGCCGCGAGTGCGGCATGGGAGAGATCAAGACGGTAGCCCTGTTCCACAATCGCTTGTGCGGCGATGCGCTCATCGGCCAGTTGCTGCATCACGGTGCGGAAACGCTGCGCGGCCCCACGAATCTCTTCGGCGAGTTCCGACGCTGCCTGGGCGGCTTGGGCGGCTGGGATGGCATGAAACTGCTCCATCGCCGCCTCGGCGCGCGCCACCTGCTCGTTGACTTGGCTGAGTGCTGCCGCCGGATTGGCGATAGCGCTACCCAGAGCCTCAAGCTGGTTGGCAGCGTCGGTCAGGCTTTTTTTGCGCGGTCAATCGCCTCCCGCGCCTGGTTGGCCTCTTCAGTCAATTTCGTCCGTAAGGCATCAATGGCCTGCACCTGCTCGTGTACCTGCTCTGCCTGCGTCCGCGCTTCGTCATAGCCCGCAGTCGCTTGTGCAAGCTGTTCGTTGTTCGGCTGTGCGTGGCGCTCCAATTGTTCTGCCACCGTCTTAAAGCGCTCTTGCACCTGAATAAACCCTTGGCTTGCTTGGGTCTGCATCTGTTTCAGGCGTGTCACATCCTCTGCCGCATACGAAACACGATCAAACTTTGCCTTCTCGTCAATGGCACGGAAGCGCATGCCCAAATCGGTAATCAGCGTACTTACCCGCTCGCGCGCCGTTTGGAGTTCCTGCTCCACCTTCGCCCGCGCCTGCTGTGTGCGCCGCCGTCGGTTGTAGGCGTAGGCACCGCCGCCAACTGCGGCAACGCCGCCTACGCCAACAAAAGGCCATGGCGACACAGGCTCATCATAGATCGCCGGGTCAACGATCACTTGCTCGATGGTAGCCAATGCATCGGCAAAGCCTTGCGTATAATTAGCTGAACCAAGCCCAGGATTGAGCTGATTTTGACGAATGATCTCAACATTGTCATTCCGCTCTAAGGCGCTTAGCCAACTATCGCCATAGGTGATGACACTAAACGGTTCAGGTTCAAACGCAACATAGATCGCGATCATGTTGTTCCAGTAGAGTCCGTCGTCATTGAGGAGGCCATCATTGCGCAGGCGATCGTCAAGATCTGCTTCACCACCAGTGTCTACAATGTAGACTGCCACATCCACGCCCCGTTGCAGTAGCGGTGCAGCAGCACTGCGAATCAGCGTTGCGTCCAATCGTCCACCAGGATCGGTAATCTGAAGCGAACCTTCTTGAGCCAGGGCCAGACTAGGCAGAGCCAGCAGCAGCAGGGCTACCACAATGGCCCAACGGATGCGATAGCGCACGAGTGCGCCTCCTTCCCAATGTACAATACGGCGCGTGAGGCCTCTCCGCAGATTATAGCATGGATGGTTTGCTTAAAGCCTCTGGTCGCACAACCCGCTTGGCCATCATAATATCCGGCTTGCCCAAGCCATTGGCATCCGGGATGACTCCCACAAGGCTGAAGCCACAACGCTGATAGAAGCCATACGGGTGGCGGCGCACATTGCGTATGGCCGCAAGATGCGCCAACGGATCGGGATAGAGATCACATCCGCCCAGCGAGGTCATGTCATCCTCGTCATCAGTGCCAAGCATAATCGTCAGGCCGCCTTGGGCCGCGACTTGGGCCTCCAGGTCGGCGACGAGGGCGCGGCCAATCCCTTGGCCCTGCTGGTCGGAACGCACCACAAGCGGGTGCAACTCCCAGACCCGGCCATTATACGTAGGGCGCGCCCCGATCCAACCCAACAGCGCGCCCGCCTCGTCCAACGCCACCCGACAGATGTAGCTCGGAGCAAGACACTCGGCTACTTCCACAAGCGCAGCGGCCAGAGCAGGCCACGCCTCGGGCCAATGCTCACGAAACTCCGCCACCAGCAGCGTCGCGGCAGCGTGGCGGAGGTGTGTATCGGTGGGGGTTAGGGTGTAGATGTGCATGAGAATTTTTTACCACGTAAGATTAATAATCGCAATAGAGGCTTAAGTTAAGTGGCGCGAAACAGAGTTTGTAGTACTAGCGGGTAGCGGCTAGCGCCTGCCAATGGAGCGGTAGCGTCTGGGCGAGATGCTGGTCGGCGCTGTGCCAGTTGTGTTGGGCAGTGGCGATGGCGGTGACGGGGGCGGCATTGCTGATGCCGAGGCTGGCGAGAACGCGTACTAGGTATTCGCCGCGATAGAAATTGGCGCCCCATGGCTCAAGCGCTTCAGGGCCGTACTGGATGATCCAGGTCATGCGGCGCAGAGCGGTCGGATCGGCGCGCATGAGCAGACAAACGGGATGGTTGGCGCTGAGGTGTTCTTGGTCGCGGGGTCGCCCCAGCGGTGCATCGAACATCGGCGGCGCAAAGAGGGTCTCGCTGGCGCGGGCGTTCCGCCCGCTATCACTGGCATAGGGGAATGCACCATCGAAGGCCCCGACGCTGACAAAACGATCGGGGTGGAGCGCAGCGGCCTTGACCGCCATGAAGCCGCCGAGGGAGAAGCCCGCGATCGCACGTGCCGCAGGAATGGTGCGAAAGCGGCGATCCAGCGCGGGCATGAGCTCCTCAAAAAAGAAGTGCTGAAAGCGCCCGCTGCCAATGCCCGGTGCTCCTGCGGCCAATACCGGGCTACGGAAATCGGTCAGCAGCGCGGGGACGTGGTTATCATCACTCGCCATCCCCGGAAAGACGAGAATCAATGGGCCGATGCGATCTTCGGCGCGCAGCCGCAGATAGACATCAATGGCGGTCGTGCCGCCACGGCTGCCATCCTCGTGCGGATTGATCCACTCGCGCTCGTGGCCGCGCAGCAGATAGAGCGTCGCAAAACGATGCCGCGGCTGTGCATCATATTCGGGTGGCAGGTAGACGTAGCAGCCTTTGGTACACCCGAGGCTACGGCTACGTATGCGGATAAGACGGGCGCGCGGATCGTACATTAGTGTAACTTTTGTGCTAAGGAATGGTTTCGCCTTGCGACAATCGGCCTTACCGCTTGATCTTACGCCCGCTGCCCATAGTGACGCCACAGCCAGCGCCCCAAGAGGAGCAGCGGCAACCAGATCGGCAGCCAGACGAGCAGAACGATGCCAACATTGACGAGGCTCTGGAAGAAACCGATCAGGCTGCTGAGGGCGTTGCGAGCCACAATTAGCGGTTGCCAGCTATCTTCATCAATGATCGGTGCAATCGCTGGTACCGGGCGCAATTCAGCGGTGATGGTCGAGAGTGCTGCATTCTCTTGCAGGTACTTGATCCGCCCTTGGAAGCGTTCGATTTCGCCTTGAATATCGCTGAGCGCCTGCGTGACTTGCAAGGCATCCTCGACCGTATCGGCGCGGGCGAGTAGTTCAGCGAGGCGATCACGGGTCTGTTCAAGGTTGCGCAGGCGTGCACTGATATCGAAGAATTCTTCGGTGACATCTTCGCCACTGACGTTACGCGAGATCACCCGCTGCGCCAAGCCCTCTATGCCACTCAATGCTTCGTCGAAATGTTCGGCACGCACGCGAAAGGTGATAGTTGAGGCCATCGCCGCGTCACTGCCCGTGGTCTGCACGCCGACCACAAAGCCACCCAGTTGCTCGGCACGCGTGCGTAAGATCGCCTCGGCTTCGCTCACATTGGGAACCTGCACTGTTATGTGTGCCTGCTTGATCACAATGCGCTGGCTGGGCGCAACCTCGCCCGGCGCGCTGCTACCCTGGGCGCGCGTCTCCAGTGCCGCATTGTCGGCTTGCGGCAGCGCCTGGGGGGCGCTCGCAGAGCCGCCGACACCATCAAGGCCAAAAGAAATATCCGAAAATTCTTCCGCTACTTGGCCGCCCAATAAGGTTAGACCAATCATGACACCAACGGCGATCAGGATGATGATCAACAAGACGGTCGATCGGGATTTGAGGTTCACAGGATGCCTCCAAGCCTTGCGAAGCGTAGCCCTATGATGACGATCTTTTTGTGCTATATGTTCCCCATGTGTTTCGAATAAGCTCGCGCAAAGGTGCAAAGCCGCTAAGACAAGGTTTCAGGGGTCAGGTTTCAGGGGTCAGCCCGAGCGCATCAGAAAGCGGTGCGTGGCACTAAACTGCTATGTGATGATCCCTTGGTGTACCACCAGTAAAATTCCCTCGGCAACAGCGACATGTGCCGGGAGGTCGCAGATCTGGTTGCTGATGCCCCGTGAGCGCTCGAAATGGAGTTCGGCGTTGTGAAGCGGGTAGCGCAACCCGTGGGTCGTGATACCGCGTGCGCTTCCGGCTAAGGGAAGCAGCGAGACGATGTCGTTGAGTGCGCCCGCAATGGGTGTCGCGCTGTGCGCTAGGTAGGCTTCTTGCTCGGCGGCAAGCAGGCGCACCTGCCGTTCGCGCAATTCAGGCATGGCCAAGAGGGATACATTGGCGAGCGTCTGATCCCAACGTCCGCCAAAAGCGCCCAGAATATCAATCTGTTGGGCTCCGCGCTCTACCGCTGCCAAGAGTGCCAACTCCAGATCGGTTTCGTCCTTGGCGGTCGGGTAGCGCACCAATGCCACACCCGCTGCCGCAAAGGCTTCCGCCGCCGCAGGCATGAGCGAATCGTGATCGCCAATAACGAAATGTGGCGTCATTCCGGCAGCGTAGAGCGCGTTGCCCCCGCCATCGGCGGCAATCACAAGATCGGCTTGCGTCAGGTGGATGCGAAAGGGTTCGAGATCAAAATCGGGGGCATTAGCAATGATGAATGTTTTCATTTTTTCGTTTGTACTCATACTGTATGTGTCTAAACCCCCGCCGGACGGGGCTTCGTTGGGGGCCAAGCCCCCACTCCCCCGCCGGTTTAAGGGCGGACAGAACATTCGCTCGGCAAGTCACGGATAGGTGATTGGGATGCCACGGATGGCCCTCACCCCCCTACCCCCTCTCCCACGTTGTGGGAGAGGGGGCGAAG
>RSAS01000418.1 GCA_003934145.1 Candidatus Viridilinea halotolerans
TGTGCGCCAAGCGGCATGGCTTCCTGATGCGCTAAAGCGGAGGCGCTCCGCACGAACTTGGCTGAAAACCGGATAAAAGCCCGGGAGATCCGAGAGAGCCAAACTCTTTTTGTTGCTTTTTGGCGGCGAAGCCGCCAAAAAGCAACAAAAATGGGGGTTTGGGGCGCAGCCCCAACGACTTTGACGTAGCCCTACCGCCAAAGACCCTCCCCACCACACGACAAAGGACAAGGTATATAATAGGTTACCGCAATGGCGCGTTGGTCTTCGCTTTTTGCAGCAAAGGTTCTACCCTTCTATGAGCAACGCGTCCCCCTTAACGAGTGCGCCAACGGCCCGTAGCCCGCTGACTGACCCCTGGATCTGGATGGGTGCCGCCCTCTTTGCCCACACCGGCTGGGGCGCATACCCCGTCTTTGCGCGCTACCTACAGACGGTGAGTCTCATTCCGAGTATGGCGCTGCTGGCCTTGGGCAACCTGATAGCCCTGGCCATTTTTTTGCCCTTTGTGGTGCGCCGTGTGGATCGGCGCTTCCTGCGTGAGCCCGCCGTTTGGCTCTTTGCGTTTGTCGTGGTGTTGCGGGCGATCACCAACATCCTCGCGGCCCGTTTTACGTTGGCGATCTATGTGCAGTTGATTACGCTCATGACGCCGCTGATCGTTGCCCTGCTTAGCGCCGGACTCTTCCGCGAACGTCTGCCCCCCGCTACTTGGCCCGCGTTGGGCCTCTCGCTTGTCGGCTCGATGCTCATGATGAGTGGTGACATCGGCGGTTACGGCATGGGCCTCGCGCTCACCGGCAATGATTTGCTGGGCCTCGCCTTAGCCCTCGTCTCGGCCTTTTGCCTTGCGTTCTACATGATCCTCGTGCCGCGCACCGCCAAAGTCGCCGTGCCGGGCGAAACGGTGATGTTGGTGCAGCTTACCGCGTTGACTATCGTGACAGGCAGCATTAGCTTCTTGATTGGTGAAGACTGGGGGCGCTACACCCAACTCGCCGCTAGCGACTGGCTCGCTTTTCTCACCTTTGTGGCTGTTGTGCTGCTTGGGGCCAATGTAGCCCAGATCACCGCCCTGCGCCACCTCGGTGCGCCGCTCGTCAGTAGCACCATGGCCTGGCGGCTCGTTGCGACGCTCGCGCTGGCCGCGTTGCTGCTCGGTGAATACCTCACTTCCATCTGGCAGATCGTGGGTGCGCTTATCGTCTTTGTGACCATCACCGCCTATCTGCAGCGCCAACGGCGGGTGTGAGGCCGTAGCGAGCCCCTTTGCCGACGGGAGGGCACTCGCTTTACAGCCGTAGTGCCGACGTAACGAAAAAAGACCCACTGCACACATAGATCAAAAGAACGGCTACAATAGACACATAATCCACAGTAGTAGGAGGTTCCCATGCCCCAGTTGCGCTGGAGCGAACTCACCCCGTCCGAACGGCGTGCCCTGCTCTTCCTCTTTAGTCTTGAGGCTAGCCTTTTGGCTACCGCCTTGACCGACATTTTGCGCCGTGCGCCCGATCAGGTTAATGGCCCGCGTTGGGCATGGGCGCTCGCATCGCTGATTAGCTTCTTTGGCCCACTGAGCTATTTCGCCTTCGGGCGCAAGCAGGCCTCTTGAAGGGTGCAAGCTCCAACCCTCGCCGAAAACGGCGACGTTGCGTCCTGCTGCCTTGCGGGATGGGTGCGCGTGGGAATCTGGGTTCTGCACGCAGCCTTCCCGCAGGCATGAGGAGCTAAGCGATGCACCACGACATTTCACTCCTGATCAATATCACGGTTGTGCTGGTAACCGCTTTCGCCGGTGGCATGCTCGCCCGCCGCCTGGGCTTGCCGACCATCTTTGGCTATCTGGTGGCGGGCATGGCCATTGGCCCCTTTTCGCCTGCGTTCATTGGCGATATTGATGATATTGCCCAACTCGCTGAACTGGGGGTGATCTTCCTCATGTTTGGCGTGGGGTTGCACTTTTCCCTTAAGGATCTCTGGGCAGTACGCACGGTCGCGGTGCCCGGCGCGATCTTGCAGATGACCATCGCTACCGGTTTGGGCTTTCTGCTCACCCGCTTCTGGGGTTGGTCGGTCGCGTCGGGCTTAGTCTTGGGCATTGCGATTTCGATTGCGAGTACCGTTGTGCTGCTGCGTGGCCTCGTAGACAATGGGTTGCTCAATACGAGTGCCGGGCAAGTGGCAGTGGGTTGGCTCGTCTTGGAGGATTTGGCTACCGTGCTGATCCTCGTGCTCATGCCTGCTATCTTTGCCCCTGGCGCAGACAATGCGTGGCTTTATGCCGGCGAGGCAATTCTCAAAGCGGCGGTTTTTGTGGGCCTGATGCTCTTCCTTGGCTCGCGTTTGCTGCCCTGGATTCTCACCTGGATCGCCCGCACCCGCTCGCGTGAGCTTTTTATTCTGGCGGCAGTCGCGATTGCGATGGGCACCGCCATTGGCTCTGCGGCGCTCTTTGGCGTCTCGTTGGCGCTGGGCGCTTTCCTCGCAGGCGTGGTGCTGAGTGAGTCGGAGGTGAGCCAGCAGGTGGGCGCGGAGGTGCTGCCCTTCCGCGAAACCTTCGCGGTCGTCTTTTTTGTCTCGGTGGGCATGCTGGTCAATCCGGTCTACCTCCTTGAGCATGGCGGCCAGGTGCTGATCCTCACCGCACTGATTGTGTTCGGCAAGGCGATCTTTACCCAGATGCTGGCCTTCATTTTGCCCGCCAGTGGCCACACGATGCTCGTCGTCTCGGCTGGCTTGAGCCAGATTGGTGAATTCTCGTTCATCGTTGGCCAAGCCGGCATGGGCTTGGGCGTGCTGAGCCAAGAGCAATATTCGCTGCTCTTGGCTGGGGCGCTGCTCTCGATTATGGTCAACCCGCTGATGTTTCGCGCCATTGGGCCTGCCGAAACGTTCTTGCGCCGCTGGCCGTGGCTCTGGGCACGCCTTGATCGCCACCCGCCGCTCTCGGAAGATCTTGTGCGCCCCCAAGCCGATCATGTCGTCATTGTGGGCTACGGGCGCGTTGGGGCGCACATCGTCACCGTCTTGCAGCGCCTGCAGATCCCGCTGCTCGTGGTCGAGATCGATGCGCGCCGCGCCGTCGCTTTCCAAGAACGCGGCGTGCCGACCATTTTTGGCGATGCGTCCAACTCCGAGGTTTTAACCCACGCCGGACTCACGGGTGCCCGTGCGCTGGTGGTGACGCTGCCCAGCGAGACTGCAGCCGAACTTGTCGTTGCTGCCGCCCGCGAATTGGCCCCCAAACTCCCCATTGTGGCCCGCGCCACCACCTCATCCGGCGTGGGGCGCTTGGCCGACTTGGGTGCCCAAGATGTCATCCACCCCGAATTTGAGGGCGGCCTTGAGGTGGTGCGCCACGCTCTGCTCTCGTTGGGTTACCCCGCCACCCAGGTGCAACGCTACACCGATACCGTGCGTCGCGACCAGTACAACACTAGCGTTTCGACACCGGAAGAGCACCAAGTCCTCGAACAACTGCTGCACACCGCCCGGGGCATGCAGATTGTCTGGTACACCATCCGCGCCCACAGCCCGCTCTTGGGCCAAAATCTTAGCCAAGTCAATCTGCGCGCCTGTACGGGCGCTTCGGTGATTGCGCTAATCCGCGAGCAACACATGCTCGCCAACCCCAAATCGAGTACCGTCTTTCAGGTGGGCGATATGGTAGGCTTAATTGGTGAAGGTGAGCAGATCGCTGCCGCCGAGCAGTTGATTACGGGTGTATCACGCTCAGCCTCCGGCTGAACCTGATACGCTAAAGCCCTATGTCTGTTGAATTTCTTCTCCTCATTACCGGCCTACTCCTGGCCCTCAGTATCGTCGCCACACGCACGACGAGCCATTTTGGCGTACCCGCGCTGTTGCTCTTTTTGGGCATTGGCATGCTGGCGGGCTCGGAGGGGCTGGGCCAGCTTGCTTTTAGCGATTACCAACTGGCCCAGACGGTTGGTGTCGTCGCACTCGTCTTCATCCTCTTCTCCGGCGGCCTTGATACATGTTGGGGCGCCATTCGCCCGGTCTTCATCCAAGGTCTGGTGCTGGCCAATGTTGGTGTCCTCGTCAGCGCCCTGCTCTTGGGTGGCTTTGCCATGCTGCTCTTCGACTTCGACTGGCAGACGGGCATGCTCCTCGGAGCGATTGTCTCCTCCACCGATGCGGCGGCGGTCTTTGCGGTCATGCGCGACCGTGGCGTCCATCTGAAAAATAACCTCGAGCCACTGATTGAACTCGAATCGGGCTCCAATGATCCCATTGCGGTCTTTTTAACCCTGGGCCTCGTCGGGCTGATCATGACCCCCGGATCGTCCTTGTTCGACCTCGTGCCCAGTTTCATCCTGCAAATGGCCGTCGGCACCATTGGCGGCTGGCTCTTTGGCCACCTGATCGTCTGGGCCGTCAATCGCATCAGTCTGCAACAAGAAGGTCTCTATGTCGTCTTTACGCTGGCGCTCACCCTGCTCAGCTATGCGACAGTAACGCTGATGGGCGGCAATGGCTTTTTGGCGGTCTACCTCGCGGGGATTGTCGTCGGCAACCGCAACCTCGTCCACAAACGCAGCATCATGCGCTTCCACGACGGTGTGGCGTGGCTGATGCAGATCGCCATGTTCCTCAGCCTGGGCCTTCTCGTCTTCCCCAGCGCCCTCATTCCGGTCGCACCGCAAGGGTTGCTCGTCGCCATCTTTCTCGTTTTTATTGCCCGTCCGCTCAGTGTCGCCGTCGTCCTCCTCTGGTTTCGCCGCTCGCTACGCGAGATTTTCATGGTTGGTTGGGCGGGTCTGCGCGGCGCCGTACCGATTGTCTTGGCTACCTTCCCGCTCCTTGCGGGCGTACCACATGCGATTACTATTTTCAATGTCATCTTCTTCGTCGTCCTCGTCTCGGTCACGCTGCAAGGCGTCTCGATCAACTGGGTCGCCCGCTGGCTCGGCGTCAATGCCGAGCGCCCACAGTCGGTCGAGCCGCAGGTCTACATCCCCGAAGTACGTCTGAACAGCCGCGTGATCGAGGCGATCATCCCCGCCGAATCGCCCCTCGTGGAGCGTGCCCTGATTGATGTGGGCCTCCCCAGAGGCGTCTTGGTAGTACAGATCCAGCGCGGCGAAACGCCGATCATCCCCAGCGGCAACACCATCCTCAAGGCCAACGACCACCTCTTGGTACTCGCCACCCCCGACACGCTTCCGGTGCTACGCGAGATCTACACCAGCGCCAAGGTGCGTCTAGTCAATGCGGGGGCATTGGGGTAAGGGCATTAGAGCCACGACTCAACGCGCAGATCCGTCACTTCCTGGATGCGACGAAAGTCGGCATCAGCCGAGACGATCACGAGGTCATGGCGCTTGGCGCATGCGGCGATCCAGAGATCATTTTCCGATACGCCAATCTGGGCGATGGTCGTATGCCGCCGTTTGGCTTTCTCCTTTGGGCCAAAGTGGTTAATCAGGCGTGCCTTGAATGTGCCATACCAGTCGGCGGTCGCTTCGTCAATCCCGTATACCAAGAAGGAGATGAGTAATCGTTCTGTTCGCTTACGATTCTCTTCACTCCGGTCAGACTTCTCAGCCATGAAGATCATTTCCCCATACACAATGATGCAGGTAGCAAGCGTATCGCTGGGAAGCGTGCGATGGGTCGAGCGCGAGAAGATGGCTGAGATGGTTCGTATCAAGCAGATACACGCTATTTCACCTCAATAGGAGTACGCGTAGCATAGACAAGTTCTAAACATGCCCGCTGATCATCGCCAACCCACGGCTCAATGCTGGCCAACAGCGCTGCCGAAGTGCCCCGCGCGGTGTGGGGGGCTGGCTCGAAAACTTCACGCTGCACGATGGACTTCTCGGCGAGTTCATGCTGCAACTCTTCTTGGTGAGTCTTTATCATGAGTTGTAAAGCATCCCGTAAGTTTTCCCGCGCCTCTTCAAGGGTTTTGCCCTGCGAATGAATACCGGGAAACTCCTCGATCATGGCCGCAATCCATTCCCCATCTTGCACATAGACCGCTGTCAGATTCATTGTGGCCCCTTTCCGTTGTTTGCAACTATTGTAGCACCCTCCCGCCTACGCATCCCCCTTGGGTGAAAATTTTCGGAGCGGGCGAAGCCCTCCCCGAACCCCTCCCCAGATTCTAACAAAGCTCTAACGCCGCGTTAGTGAAGGGCTTGCGAAAAACCGCTACACTAATGTTAGCCTATCGGTGGGGGTGCGGGGGCATGGCCCCCGCAAAACCTCCATCCCAGTGGGGAGGTGTGGAGGGCGTAGCCCTCCACACCTCCCCACAAACGGTAAAGCAGATCGCCGCAAGGCGAAACCTTCCCTTAGCAAAATCTCCCCAAAGAAACATAAGAGAGAGGAACGAGACCATGGCAAAGATTGTAGGTATTGACCTTGGTACCACCAATTCCTGTGTAGCGGTGATGGAGGGCGGCGATGCCGTCGTTATTCCTAATGCCGAAGGTAATCGCACCACCCCCTCGATTGTCGCATTCGCCAAGAATGGCGAGCGCCTCGTCGGCCAGACGGCCAAGCGCCAAGCGACGATTAACCCCGATAATACCCTTTACTCGGTCAAGCGTCTGATTGGCCGTGATTTTGATGAGACCGATACCGAGCGCGAGATGGTCTCCTATAAGGTCATCAAGGGGCCCCGTGGCGATGTGCGCATTGCAGCTCCCCAGACGGGCCGTGATTATGCGCCCCAAGAGATTTCGGCCATGGTTCTGCAGAAGCTCAAAGCCGACGCCGAGGCCTATTTGGGCGAGCCGGTCACCCAGGCGGTGATTACCGTTCCCGCCTATTTCAACGATAGCCAACGCCAGGCCACCAAGGACGCCGGGAAGATCGCCGGCCTTGAGGTGCTGCGTATCATCAATGAGCCCACCGCCGCCGCGCTCGCCTATGGCCTCGATAAGAAAAAGGACGAGACGATCCTTGTTTTCGACCTTGGCGGCGGTACTTTCGATGTCTCCATTCTTGAGGTAGGCGACGGCATCGTTGAGGTGAAGTCCACCAGTGGCGACACCCACCTCGGTGGCGATGACTACGACGCGGCGGTTGTGGATTGGATCATTGACGAATTCCGTAAGGATCAGGGTATCGATCTGAGCAAAGATCGCCAAGCCTTGCAGCGGCTCAAAGAGGCCGCCGAGAAGGCCAAGATGGAGCTTTCGGGCCTTACCGAGAGCGAAATCAATCTGCCCTTCATTACCGCCGATGCCTCTGGCCCCAAGCACCTCCAGATGCGCCTGAGCCGCGCCAAGTTCGAGCAGCTTACCGCGCACCTGACTGAGCGGCTCCGCGGCCCGGTCAGCCAGTCGCTCAAGGATGCCAATTTGCAGCCCAGCCAGATCGATGAAGTCGTGCTGGTCGGTGGCTCCACGCGCATGCCGGTTGTCCAGGAACTGGTACGCAAGATGACCGGCAAAGAGCCCAACAAGTCGGTCAATCCCGACGAGGTGGTGGCGATGGGTGCGGCCATCCAGGGTGGCGTCCTTGGTGGCGATGTCAAGGGCGTTGTGCTGCTTGATGTCACCCCGCTCTCGCTCGGCGTCGAGACGTTGGGCAGCGTGATGACCAAGCTGATTGATCGCAATACCACCATCCCGACGCAGAAGAGCGAGATCTTCTCGACCGCCGCCGACGGCCAGACCGCCGTAGACATCCACATTCTGCAGGGTGAGCGTGAGATGGCGGGCGACAACATGACCCTCGGACGCTTCCGGCTCGAAGGCATCCCCCCCGCGCCGCGCGGCATCCCCCAGATCGAGGTTGCCTTCGACATCGATGCCAACGGCATCCTCCACGTCAGCGCCAAAGACAAGGCCACCGGCAAAGAGCAGCGTATCACCATCACCGCCAGCACCAACCTCAACAAGGACGAAGTCGAGCGTATGGTGCGCGAGGCCCAGCTTCACGCCGAGGAGGACAAAGCGCGCCGCGAGGTAGTCGAACTCAAGAACCAAGGCGACAGCCTCGCCTACCAGAGCGAGAAATCGCTGGCCGATCTCGGCGACAAGGTGGACAGCATCGAGAAGGAGCGGGTCGAAGCGCTGATCAAAGACCTGCGCGATGCCGTTGCCCAAGAGGACAAGGAGCGCATCACCACCCTGATGAGCGAGTTGCAGCAGGCGATGTACAAGCTCTCGCAGAGTGCCTACGGCGAAGGCGAGGCCGCAGGGGCTACCCAGGGCCAAGCCCCGGGCGGACAGCCCGGCGCAGCCAGCCGCAAGCGCGACGATGGCGTCGTCGAGGGCGAGTACACCGTAGACTAAGGTTTCTTTCCAAAGACAAGGTTCGTAACCAAGTTACGCTTTTTGCCGCTGCCGCGGCGGGGGTGCGGGGGCCTGGCCCCCGCAAAACCCCCATTCCGATAGCGAAACCATGTCAAAACAAAAAAGGGGGTCAGGGGAACTTGGTTCCCCTGACCCCCTTTTTTGTTTTGAAACACCAAGAATCGCCATATCTTCCCCCCCTCTCCCACAACGTGGGAGAGGGGGCCGGGGGGTGAGGGCCATCCACAGGGCATCCCCATAACCCTATGCGGGACGTAGTACGCTACCACCGCACCGTCACCGGCGTCCCCAACGGTGCCCACGTATAGAGCCACGCCGCCGACCCGACGGCGAGGTTGATGCAGCCGTGGCTGCGGCGCACGCCACTGCCAAACTGGTTGTGCCAGTAGGTGCCGTGCATGGCCACATCACCCACGATATACATCGCGTGGGGCACGTTGGGCACACTCCAACACTCGCCGCCACTACAGCCGCTCATCGTCTGCGAACGCACCTTGTAGTAGATCGCAAAGCGGCCCACCGGCGTATTAAAGCCATCGCGCCCGGTAGAAACGGGCGCATCAAAGACGCGCTGCTCGCCCTCGTAGGCATAGAGCCACTGGTCGCTCAGATCCACAATGATGCTCTTGCCGCCGCGTGGCACCGCTGGCGCTACCGGCGCGGCTGGCGCCGCCGCTGCCACCGGCGCGGCTGGCGCGGCTGGCGCCGCCGTCGGCACCGGTGTTGCCGTCGGCGGCAGCGGCGTCGCCGTCGGATTGGCCAGCGGCAACCACGCGGTCGTCTGCGCCGTGGCCTGCTGGCCCAGATTATCCACCACCAACGCCCCAGCGGGGTCTACCGGCGCTGTAGGCAAACCGCGCAGCAACACCAGATCGCGCCCCAAGGCGCTCATCTGTAGTGCCGTCGCCCCCAACTCGGGGTAGTATTCAAGGCGGGCACGCTCAAAATATTGCACCTGCGCCATCTGCGCCCCGACATACTCCCACGCGGGCGCACTCAACGGCAAGCCAAAGACATCCAAGCCGCCCGCCGCATGCCAAAAGCCCAGGAAAGGCTCGGCAATGCTATAGCCCGTGGCCGCAAAATATTCGCCACCGGCAGACGGCGTAGCGCTAGGCGGCGCAAACTCACGCCACAGCGCCTGCGCATACTCCGCCCCCAAATGCCCGCGCAACACCGCACCCTCGTACTCCGGATGCAACTCAAGGCGACCCAATTCAAAATACTGCACCACTAAACCATGCTCAAGCAACGGCGGCGTCAACGGCGCCCCCAACGTCAACGGGCCATTACTCGCCCGCCAATGGCCCAAAAAGCCATAGCTATTGTCCAGACGCTGGCCCGTCGTCACAAAATAGAGCGCCTCATCCTGCGCTTGGCTCACACGCGGTGCCACCAACCAACCCACCGCCAACAGCCCCAACAACAGCGCAAGCCCCCCCAGTGGTACCCAACGGCCTGTGCGTAACATAATAGACTCCGTGTAGATCAAGGGTACGCTTGTAGCCCCAGTGTAGTGGGGGCTGTCAAGCCAATGTGTTGTTACCCAGGTATGTTACCATGCCCCTGTGGGGATGCGGGGGCGGCGCAGGAGAGATTTTTTGGGGGCCATGCCCCAATACCTTTCAAATAAGGGAGAGCATAGACCTCA
>RSAS01000767.1 GCA_003934145.1 Candidatus Viridilinea halotolerans
CAGCATATCAACACCCACCGCTACTACATGGGTGAAGAGCGTGGCGCCGCTGTGAGTGCCGAAGAAGCGACGGTCAGTTGGTATGATACGATCTACCTGCCGGTGATCGCCGAGATTCGGGCGAGTGGCTTGTTACGTTCATTCGCGGGGCGCAGCGAGGCCGACCTCTACTGTTGGATCATGGAGCACCGCTGGCACTTGCGCGAGCGCAATGGCGGCAACGATCCCGGGCCGAGCGTGGCGGTTCACGACTATTTGCGCCGCTTTGGGCGGCGCAGCCTTGTGGCGATGGTTGGTGATTTTTTGCGCTCGTTGCGCTGATCTATCCTATGAAGTTCCGTTTGATCCACGCGTTCGCCTTGATTCTCTTCACCCTGCTGATGCTTGTTGGTGGGGCGTTTGGGGCCCAACCTGGCTTTGTCCTGCAAGCGGCTGATGGGCATGTGCGCCAATTTCTCGCTCGCTTCTATGCCTTGGAGCAGCATGAACAAGCCGCCTATCGCTGGTCGGCGGGTGAGGCGGCAATTTTCCTCTACGGCTTCGAGGGCCAGCCGGCGCTGGTGCGTTTGCGCCTGGCCGGGCCGCGTGAGCCCGGCGCACCCGGGGCGCTGGTCACGCTCAGCACGCAACAACAGACGCTGGCGCAACTCCAGACGAGTGAGCATTGGCGCGATTTCGCGCTGCTTGTGCCCACCCAAGCGACGGGCGAGACGGCGTTGGTATTGCGTAGCGATCCGTTTCGTGCGCCTGGCGACCCGCGTGAGCTGGGGGTGGCCCTGCAGAGTGTTGGTGCGGTGGCGCTGGGCAACATGCCCCTCCAGCCCATTCGGGCGCTCTACCTGCTCATGCTCCCTCTGCTGGCTTGGCTTTTGTTGGTGCGCCTTGGTGTTGCGCCACGCTGGGCGCTTGGCATGGGCCTGCTCGTGGCCGTGCTCATGGGCCTCGCGGCGGCGCAACCCACCGCAGCGGGCTACTGGCTACCCACCCTGGCTTGGCCCTGGTGGCCGGGGTTGCCCTTGGCGTTGCTCAGCATTTGGCCCCAACTCAGCGCAGGCCAGCAACGGGTAGCGACGTGGAGGCGCTCGCATCCGTGGCTAGGCATGTTTAGTCTTGCCGTCGCGTTTGGCGCGCTGCTGCTCATGCGCCTGGGCCTGTCCCCCGCGCTCGGCTTGAGCCTGTTGATCGGAGGGGTGTGGTTTTTTCTGATGGCTCCTGCCAAAGCGCATTGGCATGCGGTGGATTCTGCTCATCACTCATCACTTGCCACTCGTCACTACTATCTCGCCCTCCTGCTGATCTTCGCCCTCGCTTTGGGTTTACGTTTGGTGAACCTCGACGGACAACCGGCGGGCCTCTGGCGCGACGAGGCACGTCACGGGTTGCAAGCCCTACAGATCTGGCATGATCGCACCTACCGCCCGATCTACGTGGTCGAAGGGGCCGATCTGCCCGCGCTGCTCTTCTACCTGATGGCCCCTGTCGTGGGCCTCTTGGGGGCCGAAATCTGGAGCGTGCGCCTCGTCAGTGCCGTGGCCGGTGCGCTGACGCCGCTCGCCCTTGCCTGGGCCGCCGCGCCGATCCTCGGGCGGCGCGGGGCACTCACCGCCGCCGCGCTACTCGCCTGGGCCTCGTGGAGCCTCAGTATGAGCCGTTGGGCCTTTCCGGCCACCCTCGACCACCTGTTGACCTTGACGGCGGTGGGGGTGGTGTGGCGGGTGGGCAGGAGAACCGAGGAACAGAAGAACAGAAGAACAGAAGAACAGGGGAACAGAGGAACAGAAGAACAGAAGAACAGAAGAACAGAGGAACAGGGGAACCGAGGAACCGAGGAACAGCAGAACAGCAGAACAGCAGAACAGCAGAACAGCAGAACAGCAGAACAGCAGAACAGCAGAACAGCAGAACAGCAGAACAGCAGAACAGCAGAACAGCAGAACAGCAGAACAGCAGAACAGCAGAACAGCAGAACAGCAGAACAGCAGAACAGCAGAACAGCAGAACAGCAGAACAGCAGAACAGCAGAA
>RSAS01000631.1 GCA_003934145.1 Candidatus Viridilinea halotolerans
ATCGGCTATCGGCTATCGGCTATCGGCTATCGGCTATCGGCTATCGGCTATCGGCCTCACCGCCTCCAACTCGTCCAACAACGTGCCAAAACGATCCATTGCCGCTTGGATCGGCGCGGGCGAGGTCATGTCTACGCCTGCCCCGCGCAGCAACTCGATGGAGGAACGCGACGAGCCGCCGCGCAAGAAGTTGAGGTAGCGCTCGACGGCGGGCGCGCCTTCGTCAATGATCTGGCGGCTTAACGCTAAGGCTGCCGAGAGACCGGTGGCGTACTGGTAGACATAAAATTTGTAGTAGAAGTGGGGAATACGCGCCCACTCAAAGGCGATTTCGTCGTCGAGCACCACCGTCGGGCCGTGGTATTTCGCCGCCAGTTCATAGTAGCTCGCACTGAGCGCCTCTGCCGTCAGCGGCTCGCCCGCCTCAACACGCTGGTGCATCAGCAACTCAAAGTTGGCGAACATCGTCTGACGCAAAATGGTGCGCCGAATATCCTCGATCTGCTCGACGATCAGCATGCGGCGCAGCGCGTCGTCGGCGCGGTGCTTGAGCATATAGTCGGTGAGCAGTGCTTCGTTGAGCGTCGAGGCCACCTCCGCCACAAAGATCGTATAGCCACTGTAAATGAAGGGCTGCGTCTGGCGGCTGAAAGAGGAGTGCATCGAATGGCCCAATTCGTGGGCCAGCGTAAAGGCATCGTTGAGCCGGTTCTGGTAGTTGAGCAGGACGTAGGCCGGTGTACCGTAACATCCACCACTGTAAGCACCGCTACGTTTGCCCACATTCTCGTAGACATCAATCCAACGGCTGCGAAAGGCTTTGTGCAGCGCTGCGCCATACTCTCTGCCCAGCGGCGCAAACGCGGCGAGCATCATCTCCTGCGCCTCCGCGTAGGGCACCTCAAGCTCAACCTCCGCCACCGGCTGGGCGTAAAGATCATAGACACGCAGGTCATCCAAGCCCATCAAACGCTTGCGCAGTTCCATGTAGCGATGGTTGAGGTGCAGATTGGCCTCGACCGTCGTGATGAGGTTGTGGTAGACCGTCAACGGGATCTCGTTGGGTTCCAAGGCTGCTTGCAACGCCGAGCCATAATTGCGGATGCGCGCCTGCATAACGTGCGTGCGCACCGCTGCGCCCAACGTCGTTGCCAGCGTGTTGCGGAAGGGACGAAAGGCGCTGTAATAACCCTTGAACGTGTCGTGGCGCACGCGCCGGTCGTTGCTCTCCAGCAGACGACCATAACGCCCATGGGAGAGTTGCATGGTCTCGCCATGCTCATCGGTAATAGTCGGCATCACCAGATCGGAATCAACGAGCATCTCGAAGGTTTCATAGGGTGTGCGAGTTATATCGCTAAACTCGGCCAAAACGCCCTCAACTTCGGCTGAACGAATGTGGGCACGCTGAAGATTCAATTTGCTCAACCAATAAGCGTAGCGTTGCAGATCGGCTTCATTGGCCAGCCATGCGTTCAGCGTCGCTTCAGGCAACGCCAGAATCTCCGGCTCGATAAAGGCCAGCGCCGCCCCAATGCGCGCCGCCGCCGAACCGGCCCGCTCTTGCAGCGCCTGCCCCACCGCATCGGTCGCATCACTATCTTTGCGGTGGCTCGCATAGATATAGAGCGCATAGAGGCGTTGTTCCAACGCATCACGGCGGTGCAACACCGTCAGCAACTGCTGCGATCCTGCGCCCAAACTGCCCTGCAACGCCGCCAACGCGCGCGCCTCCACCTCCAATGCAACTAGTTCCTGCTCCCAACTGGGTACATCGTTAAAAATAACACTCAGATCCCACGTATATTCTGGGGCCATTTCGCTACGCGCTGGCACCTTGGTTGCGGTCATGGTCATGATAGTTACTCCTTAAAAACGTTGTTAGACATGGTTCGCAGGTACTTTACAGTTCAACCCTAAATGCACAGAGGGCTTGTACCGATACCTACGGATTCCTCATGAGGGTGCGCTCTTTGGCCCTCACCCCCCGGCCCCCTCTCCCGCAAGCGGGAGAGGGGGG
>RSAS01000877.1 GCA_003934145.1 Candidatus Viridilinea halotolerans
CCCCCGCCATGCGCGGGTAGGGAGGGAAGACATGATGAGCACACGATGGATGCCCTGGCGCTGCATGCCGACGAAGGACGGGGCACCGCTCCGATAAGCTCCGGGGAGCCGCAAGCAGGCATTGATCCGGAGATTTCCGAATGGGGCAACCCATCCCTTTCGAGGGATACCGAGCACTGCTCGGAGGGCACCCGGCCAACTGAAACATCTCAGTAGCCGGAGGAAGAGAGAGCAACACCCGTAGTAGTGGCGAACGAACCGGGTTATCGCCTAAACCACGACCGTGTCAAGGCACGCGCCGTTGCGCTCGTGGGGTTGTAGGGCAAGACATGCGGCACGCGTGAGCCGCAGGCCGTCCTCCTGATGTAGCCGAAGGAGCCTGGAACGCTCCACCAGAGCGGGTGATAGTCCCGTAGGCGCATCCCACCGACGACCGTCTTGTTCCTGAGTAGGTCCGGGCACGAAGAACCTGGGCTGAAGCTGGGCTGACCACAGTCCAAGGCAAGCTACATGCAGCGACCGATAGCGGACAGTACCGTGAGGGAATGGTGAAAAGTACCCCGTCGAGGGGAGTGAAAAAGACCCTGAAATCGTGTGCTTCCATGCCGTGGGAGGGCTAGTGCCTTCGGGTAATGCCTGACCGCGTGCCTTTTGGAGTATGATCCGGCGAGTTACGGTGCGTGGCCCGGTTAAGGCAGCGACAGCCGGAGCCAGAGTGAAAGCGAGCCTGAAGAGGGCGTCGGTCGCGTACCGTAGACGCGAAACCACGTGAGCTACCCATGGGCAGGCTGAAGCGTCCCTAACAGGACGTGGAGGGCCGCACCGGTGTGGGTTACAAACCGCTCGGATGACCTGTGGGTAGTGGTGAAATGCCTATCGAACGTGGAGATAGCTCGTTCTCCCCGAAATGCATTGAGGTGCAGCCGCGGCTTAGACGCTGCTGGAGGTAGAGCACTGTTGTTGTGCGGGGGCTTCACCGCTTACCAAGCGACGGCAAACTCCGAATGCCAGTATGCGTACACCGCGAGTGAGACAGTGGGTGCGAACATCCATTGTCGAGAGGGAAACAACCCAGACCGCCAGCTAAGGCCCCCAAATGATGACTCAGTGGGAAAGGTTGTGGTGCCGCGCAGACAACCAGGAGGTTGGCTTAGAAGCAGCCACCCTTGAAAGAGTGCGTAATAGCTCACTGGTCGAGTAGCGCTGCGCCGATGCTTCAACGGGGCAAAGTCATCTGCCGATGCTGCGGGTAGGAGCAATCCTACGGTAGGGGAGCGTCGTCAACGGGTCGAAGCCGGAGCGGAAGCCCCGGTGGACTGTTGACGAGTGCGAATGCCGGAATGAGTAACAGAGAAGTGGGGTGCGAACCCCCACCGCCGGAAGCCTAAGGGTTCCGCCGCACGGGTGATCCGCGGCGGGTTAGTCGGGCCTAAGCCGCAGCCGCAAGGCGAAGGCGATGGACAACAGGTGCATATTCCTGTACCACGGCGAGATCGTTTGACCAATGCCGGAGACTGAGGGGGAGCCGCCGCGACGAGACGAGCGTCGTCCAAGCCGGTAGGGAGCCTGAGGACGAAATCCCTTGGGCGTTGACCGAGAGGCGATGGAGAGGGAGTTCGCAAGAACGTCCAATGGCGGGGCACCTGTGCAGGCAAGAAATGCCGGCTCGGAAGATCTCACGTGCCCGTACCGCAAACCGACACAGGTAGGCAGGTCGAGGAGACCAAGGCGGACGAGTGATCCCTAGTTAAGGAACTCGGCAAATTGACCCCGTACCTTCGGAAGAAGGGGTGCTGCGTTAGGGTGAAACCTGTACAGGTGGAGCGCGAGGCAGCCGCAGGGTCCAGGCCCGGGCGACTGGATAACAGAACCACAGCTCCCTGCTGAAGCCGTAAGGCGACGTATAGGGGGTGATGCCTGCCCAGTGCCGGAAGGTTAAGGGGAGGGGTGCAAGCTCCGAACCGAAGCCCCGGTAAACGGCGGCCGTAACTATAACGGTCCTAAGGTAGCGAAATTC
>RSAS01000701.1 GCA_003934145.1 Candidatus Viridilinea halotolerans
TGGCTTCGACAGGCTCAGCCAACGTAGGGGCGCGGCCCCCGCGTTTCTCACCGGCCACTGGCCCGTAGGCCATTTGATACTCAGGGTGACAAGACGGCGCGATCCTACAGCGTGACTTTTGCTCTACTGCCTTTGCGCCTTTGCGCAAGAAATCATCGCCGCGGCGGCAGCACCCGCACGCCCGACGGCGGTGTAACGCCAGGGCCGTAGAGATAGAAGTCGTCCCACGGCAAGTAACGCGTAAAGAAGGGTTCAACACGATTCGTGCCATTGGCGCGCGTAATGATGCGCGTGTAGGTCACATCCATACCGGCACGGCCATGCACCATCTGGCGTATCGCGCCCTCGGGCAGTTGGCGATCAAGTTGCCAAACCGGCGTGCCGGGTTGACGCCAGTTGCGCGTCGTTGGGCCTTCGTAGCGCACGCTGCGCCCATCGCTAATCCCGTAGATCTGGAAGGTCAAACGCTCACGCGCCACGTCGGTGATGCCTATCACATAGACCGGCCCCGGCGTATCGTTGCGCCAGCGGAAGTCCACCCCGGGCGAGAAGACGGTCGCATCGAAGCCCAGGATATTTTCGTAGAAGTTGACAACGTGGCTATGGCCGACACGCCGCGTGATCTGCATGCCCGCATTGGCGACAGCGCGGAAGAGTGTTGTCGAGACCTGACAGAGCCCGCCGCCAAGCACCCGTTCGAGGCGTCCGCCCACAATCCCATAGCCCTCAACAAAGCCATTCGCCTCCGAGAAATCGCCAATCGCCAAGAACGAAAACTCAGCCCCAGCGGGCACGACGCTCCCGTGGGTCATTTCGGTCGCCCGGCTGATGTTGGTCACCCGCTCATACGAAGAGGCCGGAAAGCCCGTCGTCGCCTCACCCAAGAGCGCAATGGCCGACACGGGCGCGGTGGCCCGCGCCGCTACCGCGTCGGCGGCGAGCAACTGGCGGCCCAGCGGCGTGATCGTCACTTCGCCAGGCTCACCCACATATTCAGGATGGTAGACGAGGCGGGCACGCTCGAAATACTGCACGAGCCGCGTTGTGCCACTAGCTTCGTCTCCCTCCTCGAACTCCTCGGAGATGGGATAACCAAACGCTGCCAAGCCGCCATTGCTCTGCCAGAACCAACCAAAGGCACCGCCCAGCGTGTGGCCCGATTCTGGAAAGAAGACGCGCTCGGGATCGGGCGATTCCGCCAGCCAAGCAAAGGCGGCATCAGTGCGTCCGGCGGCCAACAGCGCACCCGCCCGTGTTACCGCAACGCGCTGACCCTCAGGGGCAGCGGGGTCGTACTCCAGACGCGCATGTTCAAAATATTGCGCCTGCAAGCCATCACCAGCGGTCAGCAACTCGGTCAGCGGCATGCCAAAGGTAGTGACCCCACCGTGGGCATCAAAAAAGACCTTCACCTCAAAGCCCACATTATGCCCCGTCTCCGGGAAATAGACAAAGGCCTGCGGGGTAGGCGCTTGCGCTGGCGGCGCTGCGCTCACTTGGCTGGGAGAAGTGACAACTAACATGGCGAACAAGAGCGTGAAGAGTAAGCAATAGCGTGACATAATAATAGCCGATAGTTGATAGCCGATAGCCGATAGCCGATAGTCCCCTCCGCCCCACAGGGGCGCGGGGGCGGACAGAAAACATGTACGCTGCTCCACAAGAACCTCGTTGCAACGCCAAAAATCTCAATGTCTTCCCCCCTCTCCCGCAACGCGGGAGAGGGGGCAGGGGGTGAGGGCCATTGCTGGCATCCCAATAACCTATTTGTCGCCTGCGGAGCAAATGTTTTCTCCGCCCTTAAACCCCACAGGGACGCGGGGGCCATGCCCATACGCATTAACGTAAGCCAACGAGCGTGGTTCGTAGTAGGGGCTTTAGCCCCGTAAGCAGCCCTTGGACGGCGCTAAAGCGCCTACTACAAGCGGGCTTTGGGGCATCCCCAAGCCCTAAAGTTAATGCCCGGGGGCTTGGCCCCCGCAAAACTCCCGTGCGGCGGGGGCCCGGGGGCTTGG
>RSAS01000612.1 GCA_003934145.1 Candidatus Viridilinea halotolerans
CGCAGACGCGGCTTTTGGGCAGCGGTGATAATGGCAACCGCCGCGCCCATTGAGAAGCCAATCACCCCAATTGGCACTTGCGGCAAACGGGCGGCAGCAAAGGCGACCGCTGCATGCAAGTCGTCCACCTCACGGCTCACCAACGTTTGCGGCCAAGGATCAGATTCGCCGCGCCCACGAAAATCGAAGAGCAGAACGCTGTAGCCTGCCCGCCACACATTGCTGCCAATGCCGAGCATGTCATCTTTGCTGCCGCTATGGCCATGGCAGCCAATCAGGATACCTTTAGGATCGGTCTGGGGCAGCCACCAGCCGCGTAACGTCACCCCATTGCTACTCATTATGCTTATTGGCTCAAAAGGCACACCCAATTCCCAAGGCGTAAAGGTATAGGCATCAATGAACGTACGACGCGGTTCAGGCGTTACACGGTGACTAATATACCAAGCGGCCCCCAACGCCCCCCCAACAAGACCAACGGCCCCGCTGAGCAGCGAAGGCAACAGAGAGCTACGACGCAGCATAGATCATACCAGTTATGATTGTCGCCCGCAGGCGAGAGCCTAGAGCAACCAAGGTCGCCCCAGCGCAAAAGCGAGGGCCTGGGGCAACCTAGTTGCCCCAGATCTCCCTACGGCGCAGTAAAGGGAAAGAAGGGCTTATTCCCATCGGTAAGCTGGACATCCATCTCGTAGAGGTCAACACTGTGACGCCCATGATAGGGCAGGCCGAGACGCTGCACAAGCGCAATCATGGCGGCGTTGTCGGCGTGGGTGAGCAGGGACATGTGCTGCATGCCACGCGCCATGGCGGATTGAATGAGCAGATCAAAGAGTTGCCGCCCGACTCCGCTGCGCTGGTAGTCATCGCGCACCACGATGGAGCCTTCACATGCGTGGAGCGTGTTGGGGATGCGCCCGTAACGGGTAACTGCGATGCACTCATCGCTACCTGATTCCTTTGCCAGAGCAATCAGTGCCAATTCACGTTTGGGGTGAATCTGGGCAAGACGCTGGGCCTCTTGGCGAACCCGCGCGGGGTCAATATGATCAAGCGGCATAAAGAAGCGGCGGTAGCGGGTCTCGGATGAGAGGTGATAAAACATGCGCTCCAGCAACACTCCGTCTTCAGGCCGCATATGACGCACCCGCACCGGACGACCATCGCGTGTTGCGATGGTCACCATTGCGGTGTGGTCGGGGGAGTTGACCAGCAGCAACTCAGTCATACGCGTTATCTTTTCTAGGAGCATTTGTTAGTGAGGGTTTGGGGCAAGCCCCAAGCAATCCTTCTGTCGGATGGGGGTTCGGGGGCATGGCCCAATACGTTTCAAATAAGCTCGCGCAAAGCCGCAAAGCCGCTAAGATTTGGCATACCTACACCGAAAACTTTGCGCCCTTGCGCCTTTGCGTCAAAAAAACCTGTTATTTGAAAGGTATTGGGGCATGGCCCCCGAAAAATTTCCCCTTCCGGTGGGGTTTTAGGGGCCGCAGGCCCCTTACAGTAGACCACGGGGCAAAGCCCCACGGATACAACGCAGTGCGCTATAATGTATTGTACACTGCAATAGTTACGATGCTGCTGCTGCGTAGGATTCAGGGAAGGGGATGCGCGGGAACCAGGTTCCCGCGCATCCCCTTACGAGGAAGACCTGTGCTCGCTGATGATCCCCTTCTCACCGCGATCGTCGGGCCGACGGCGGTGGGCAAAACGGCCCTGGCGGTGCAGATGGCGCAGCGGTTGGGTGCTGAGATCATTTCAGCCGATTCGCGTCAAATCTACCGCATGATGGATATTGGCACAGCGAAGCCCACCGCAGAGGAGCAGACTCTAGCCCGCCACCATCTCGTTGACATCCTTGATCCTGCTGCGGAGTTTTCGTTAGCCACCTACCAGGAACTGGCGTTGGCGGCGCTGGCGGATGTGTTGGCGCGCAGACGAGTACCATTGCTCGTCGGGGGGACGGGGCAGTACCTCGCGGCGCTCTTGGAGGGCTGGCAGATTCCGCGGGTGGCCCCGCAAGCGGAGTTGCGGGCCACCTTGGAGCAAGAGGCGGCTGCGTTGGGGGTGGCCCGGCTGCATGAACGGCTCATGGCGCTCGATCCACTGGCGGCAACGCAGATTGGCCCCCACAATCTGCGCCGCATCATCCGCGCCCTCGAAGTCTGCCTGGTGACGGGGCAACCCATTTCGGCCCAGCAGACGCGCCAGCCGCCGCCCTATCGCATCCGCACCATTTGGCTGCATCGTCCGCGTGAGCAACTCTACGCCCGCGCCGATGCCCGTGCGGATGCCATGCTGGCAGCAGGACTCGTAGATGAGGTGGCAAGCCTCGTGGCGCGGGGCTATGGATGGGAACTGCCCGCCATGTCGAGCTTGGGCTACATCCAATTACGCCCCTACCTAGAGGGCACCGCCAGCCTCGCGACCTGTCGCGAACGCCTCATTTTCGACACCCACCGCTTCATCCGTCGCCAAGAAGCCTGGTTTCGGCGCTTGCCGGGGTTGGAGGTATGGGAATTATAGGGGGTGTGAGGGAACCAGGTTCCCTCACACCCTCCTGCTGTCCGGCGGGGTGCGGGGGAGGCCCCGCCTCCCCCGAAAAACGCCCTCTGTTCGATTTTGGCGGCTTCGCCGCCAAAATCGAACAGAGAAACTAGGTTTGGGGCGTAGCCCCAACAAAAATAAAGGAGTGTACTAATGGCCAATACATCGGCCTTTGCCGCGCTCGAAGCGCACCAATACATCAACCTGGCGACCTTTCGCAAGACGGGGGCCGCCGTGCCGACGCCAGTCTGGTTTGCGCTTGAGGGCGATTGTCTCTACATTCTCACCATTCACGATTCGGGTAAGGTGAAGCGTATTCGCAACAACCCGCAGGTGACGATGGTGCCAAGTGACTCACGCGGAAGCGAGCTTGCGGGTACGCCAACGCTGAGCGGCAACGCGACGATTGTGCCATTTGATAAGCAGGGGCCGGGGCACCGGGCGCTCCGGGCGAAGTATGGCTGGATGTATAGCGCGTTTGGCCTTATTTGGCAGGTGCGGCGTCTTACCCCCGTGATCATTGAGGTGCGACCGTAAGATGGGGGCAGTCCACCGTGGTCATCAAATGTAGAGCTTGGGGAAGCCCCAGAGCCGCACGTAGCAGGCGCTTTAACGCCGTTTGCCGCCCATGAACGGCGCGAAAGCGCCTACTTTTCAAGACCTCACAGGTCTGCTCTTCTGCACTGGAACACCATCAGCAAAGACCTGTGAGGTCTACGCTCGTCCTTATCTGAAAGGTGTTGGCGCGAAAGTGCCTACTACGAAAATAGATTGTATTTCGTTATCGATTTTTACAACAAAAAGATGTTCAATTCCCATCACCACCAACACCGGCGTTACAATCCATTGATTGATCAATGGATCGTTGTTTCGCCGCAGCGCATGCAGCGCCCCTGGCTGGGCCAGCAGGAGCCAGCGCCGATTGACCAACGTCCGGCCTACGATGCGCACTGTTTCCTCTGCCCGGGCAACCTGCGCGCCGACGGCAAACGCACCCCCGCCTACACGGGCGTTTGGGCCTTTGACAATGACTACGCCGCGTTGCTCCCCGATCCGCCGCAGGGCGAAGTGCTGGAACGGGCCAGTGCGGAGGCGCCGCCGCTCTTGGTGGCGCAGGCCGAGCGCGGCATCTGCCGTGTAATCTGCTATACGCCGCGCCACGACCTGGGCTTGGGCCAACTTGATCCGGCGGCGTTGCGCGGAGTGATCGAAGCGTGGGCCGCAGAGTACCGCACGTTGGGCGCTTTGGATTGGGTGCGCTACGTCTTGCCCTTCGAGAATCGTGGCGCCATGATGGGCGCATCCAACCCGCACCCCCACGGGCAACTCTGGGCAACGGGCTTTCTACCAGGCGAGGTGGCGCGTGAGGATGCAAGCCAACGGCGCTACCTTGCCAGCACCGGGCGCACGCTGCTGAGCGACTATCTTGCCATGGAGCTCGAGCGTCAAGAGCGCATCGTCTGCGCGAATGCGCACTTTGTCGCCGTCGTGCCCTTTTGGGCGACATGGCCCTTCGAGACGCTGCTCATTGCCCGACGACCAGTAGGTGCATTATCTGATCTACATCCCGATGAGCAAGATGGGCTGGCAGCGATCCTCAAGAGCTTAATCGGCTGTTATGACCGTCTCTTCCAAGCGCGTTTTCCCTACTCGATGGGCTGGCACCAAGCCCCGACCGATGGTTTGCCCCAGGCCCATTGGCACCTGCACGCCCACTTTTTGCCGCCGCTATTGCGCTCGGCGACGGTGCGCAAATTCATGGTCGGCTACGAACTCTTAGGCGAGCCGCAGCGCGACCTCACGCCGGAAGAGGCGGCGCGGCGTCTGCGCACAGCACTTCTGCCGCATGCTGAAGGAACGTCTGCGCAATGACCTCACCAATGCGCACAGGAACCGCATTGCCAATCAAGCGACCAATCTTACCAAAACATACATGTTCATTAGGAGCAACAAAACGATAGGCATCAGGAAACGTCTGCAACACAGCCGCCTCTCTCAGCGAGATCGCGCGATCCTGTTCTGGATGGCCAAAGCGCCCATTCCCGTAACCAAAACACTGGGTTGTTATCGTTGGCGAAGGCGCATCCCAGATCATTCGACCATACACACTTGGGTACGTCTTTCCTGTGTCTTTACGATGACATTTAGTAATCAATTCATCATCCCAATCACGCCATGTACCGCCTGGTTTCGATGCCCGAATACGGCGCAAATTTAACTCGCTCAATGACGCAGCAGCATGTAAAGCATCTTCAGGATCAGCCTCGCCAGCAGCTAGCGGCCTAAAGTGAGCAATAGCTTGGCGCACAGTAGTACGCGGTGTGTGATCAAAAATCGGGGGCGGGACCAAGCTAATTGGCCCAAGACGTGAGGCAAGCAAAACCAAGCGTTTGCGTGACTGGGGGATTCCATACTCAGCACAATCAACAATAGCGTACGAAACATTATATCCTGTCAAGGAGTTTAGAAATTCTTGAAATACTTCATGATGTAATAACTGAGGTACATTTTCCATAGTTACAAATTCAGGATTATTTGCAGATATTAATTTGCCAAACACAGAAACTAATTCCCATTTATGATCATTGCGCTGTTTGCGCCCTTTTTGGCTGTAAACGGAAAAGGGTTGACAAGGGGCACAACCTGCTAATAAGCGTAATTTTGCATCTCCAAAGAAATTCGACAAATCTTCAGGCATTATATTTTCAACGTTAGTTTCAATAAAAGTAGCATTGTTGTTCTCCTCATAAGGAAAACGACAATTAGGATCAATATCAACCCCATAGCCAACTCGAATGCCTTGGCGGTTTAGACCATGGGTTAGCCCACCGGCACCACAGAAGAGATCAACACAAGCTATATCAACCACTCTATTCTGTTCATCTTTCAGCAAGTTATCATGTGATGTGTTCATGTTTTTATCTAGGTCGCTTGTCTGGTGAAAGAAATTCATAATTATTAATTGATCTTTGAAAAGAAGCAATAACCTCTTCTAAATATGCGACTATACGTTTCTTGAGATCGCGCAAATCACGTACAGTCACATTTCGGCCACATTCAGCAAACGATAAGCTGCCATGTGCTAGTTCATTGCGAAGATCTTTAATGTGTACAAGAGCACCTTTGTCGTTGTATAACTGACGTTTAATACCCTCATTTGTTTCTTTACTTATTTGCAGAGAAAGACCTAAACGTGATGCTATTTTTTGTATTTTTTCTTCATCCCAGTTACCACCACCTCCTTTGTCAATATTAAATTCAGAAACAGGTAAAGATTGTATAAAATGATCGCAAAGTCGCAAAGCACCAGCGAGGCGATTTTCACGATTTAGTTCACTATGTGTTCGAGCAATATAGCGTACCCATTCTTTACGTAGCTCAACTGATAAATCTGCTGGAAACCAAGATTCTTTTATAAAAACAGATGTGGTAAACGCCTCAATACAACGTGTAATTGTTGCTTCAACTAAATTATAAAGCTGTAAGTAGAAACTTGAATATAGAATGTGTTGTTGTTGAGGTGTAATCTTAGTTTCACTCTTTGTAAATCGTGGTGACCCACTACGCACCGCTTGCTCTAAAGTTTCTAATAAAGCAAGATAGGCGTCAATCTCTTGAAGGCGATCCGAGAATATTTTAGTAAAATCACTCATGTGCGTAAGCCTCAAGCAAACGATTACGAACAAATTCGATCCGGTTGCGGAGTTTACTGATTACATTCGCACCATCCGATCCGGTAACCTCTTTGAATTCTTCGCTATGCAACCAATTTTCGATTACAACATCTTTATCCATCAAATCAGGTTTTTCTGTTGTTGCCCAATAACTGCCAATAGCTATTGCTTCAAAACGCGCCCGCGGGGTTGCTTTACCAGAAGGTGTACGCCGAAAGCCAAGAGGAAAGTTTCTGGCAACAAAGCTCATGGTGTCAATAAAACGTTGCCGATAGTCTTGTAACTCATGCGGATGTTGTGTGAAATATGTGTTCATTTTCTTTGTGTAGTCAAACAAAAATGGCGACACCCTATCATGATAATCATCTAAACCATCGCCATAAGCGAAGAAGCGTGTAATCAGTTCTTCTCGTTCACGTTCTTTTAACTGCTTTTCCGATATCGGGGCAAGCTTAATGAACAGGTCGAGTTTGGCAAGTTCGATCACGAGATCGAGGAATGGCCCACCCATCGCCCCACGGCGCACTTCGGCGGCATTCGCGTTTTTGCTACCCGTATTGATGCGATCAAACAGATCGTAGCGTGAACTCTCGTCAGTGTGTTCATTGAGGACAATGCCTCTAATGGAACGGTTCTTTAATTTTCGCTGACGCGATTCGGGTAGATCACGAAAGCGAAAACCTGTTAGTAGTGAGAGTTCATTAAGATCGCCTAATTTAAGATCACCAAGAATAAATTCTTGAATAGTTCGTAAGCGTTGTGAACCATCAACAATTTCAAGTTTGCCATTTTCGGGGTTTTCCCAGAAAAAGAGAAAAGGTATTGGTAGCCCCATGAGAAGTGATTCGATAAATCGATGTCTTCGTTTCTCTTCCCAAGTAAACTCTCGCTGGTAAGCTGGAACCTCAAAGTCGCCATTCTGCATCTTTGTGGCAAGGAGCTCAATCGAGTATTCTGTGATATAAAAGTCGATCCGACGCGACTGTTCGACAATCTGTGCTTCGGCAGCCGCTATGAGTTCTTCAGATAGTCTAGGCTGTTTTGGCTTTACCATTATTTCTACCCTCGCTTTTGGCTATAGTTCTTCAGATAATGTTTTGGAACCTGGTGTTCCCGCCCCCCCTCCCCTCTGATTATAAGCGAAATTCCCAAGCAGTTCATTCACCCCTCCGTCGTCAGGCGCAAGAAGAGCTCCTCGAGATTCTCGGCCTGCGGGCGGAATTCGCTGATGCGTAGCCCCGCGACGATGAGGTGGCTTAGGAGGGCGGCTTGCTGCGTTTCGTCGGTCTGGTCGCACTCTACGATTAGCGCTTGGCTGTCGCTGTAGTCGGGGCGTACTGTGTGCATTTGTGGTAATTCTACGATCGGCTTTTTAATCAATTCTTGCAATATATTCAAGGCTATTTCAAGTTCGCCTAGCACACGCATGCGTAGGCGTGCCCCCCCCTGCAACTGGCGGCGCACCGTTTCGACTGGGCCACTGACCACCATTTTGCCACTCTCGATGATGCCGATTTCGGTGCAGATTTCGGCGAGTTCGCTGAGGATGTGCGAACTGAGCAGGATCGTTTTGCCCATTTCGCGCAGGGTGCGCAAGAGCTCGCGCAGTTCGACGCGTGCGCGTGGGTCGAGGCCGCTGGCCGGTTCATCGAGCAGCAGTACCGGCGGATCATGGACGAGCGCGTGGGCGAGGCAGAGGCGCTGCTGCATGCCACGCGAAAGTTGCTGCACGTAGGCATCACGTTTGTGGCTGAGATCAACGAGGCTTAACAGTTCGTCTACGGCCCGTTTGCGCCGTTGGGCTTCAAGCCCGTAGCAGCGCGCAAAGAAGTCGAGATATTCCCAGACGCGCAGGTCGTCGTAGACGCCAAAAAAGTCGGGCATGTAGCCAACCATGCGTTGGCCGCTGCCGGGTTGGAGCTTTTGGCCAAGCATACGAATCTCGCCGCTACTTGGTGCCAAGAGGCCAGCGAGCAGGCGTAGCGTGGTGGTTTTGCCGGCACCGTTGGGGCCAATGAAGCCGTAGATGCTGCCCTGCTCGACGCGCAGGCTGAGTTGATCCAGGGCCACCATGCGCCCGTAGCGGCGGGTTAGGCTGATTGTTTCGATGGCGGGAGGTTGTGCTGCCATTGCAGGTTGTTGCTTTCAGTTTGTCGATTGTACATTGAAGGTACGGGGCCTGCGGCCCCGAAAACCCCGCTGGAAGAGGGATTTTGCGGGGGCCATGCCCCCACACCCCCGCCGGCAGGCCCGCCAGGGCGAAAATGACCGGCTGGTCGCCGCCTACCGCCGCTTGCACTACGGCAAGCGCCGCCTCGCGCACGGCAATGGGCATGTTCGCATCGCTACTCTCGCTGAGCCGCCGCGCGAAGTCTACCAGAACCCAATTGCGCCCCGGCTAGGCTTGCTATATACTGGCAGTATACCATCTAGGAAGGAACTGCCTGTGCCGGGACCAGTGATTGATCTAACGGTCTACAATGACGAGGCTGCGCTCCTTGCAGGGTTGCGCCGCCATGATCCCGACGCGTGTACTTGCCTGATGAAACGCTTTGCACCGCTCGTCTATGCGCGAGCCTTGCGCCTCACCGGCGATCCCGATGAGGCCGAAGGGGTGCTGCAAACGACCTTCATTAAGGTCTGCGAAGCCCTGCCCCGCTTCGATGGCGCAAGCAGCCTGAGTACCTGGATCTACCGCATTGCCACCAACGAGGGCTTGATGCTCCTGCGCCAACGTAAGCCCCAGGTTGACCTTGACGCCATCGCCGAGACGCTCCACATCGATGAGTTGCCCCAAAGCAACGAGAAGTGGTCACCCGACCCGCTACGCGCTGCGCTCAACGGCGAGTTGCGCCAACAGATCAAGCGGGCCATCGCCGAACTGCCCGAGCCGTTGCGCGCCGTGATGGTTCTGCGCGACCTCGAAGATCAGAGCACCGAAGCGACCGCCGCGCAACTAGGGATTAGCCCTGGTGCCGTAAAAGTGCGCCTCCACCGCGCCCGCACCCGTCTGCGCGAGCTGCTCGCCCACTATATGTCTACGCATACGCCTGAGGCGTAGGGCGTATGCCCCAGGCCCCACCTGTTCTATGCTTACCACGCAAGAAATCATGGCAATTATCCCCCACCGCTACCCCTTCCTCCTCATTGATCGTGTGGTGGAACTAGAGCCGGGGGTGCGTGTCGTAGCCGAAAAGCTGGTTACGGCCAATGAACCACAGTTTCAAGGTCATTTTCCGGGCAACCCGGTCATGCCGGGCGTGCTGATTGTGGAGGCCATGGCCCAAGCAGGGGCCGTTGCCGCGCTCAGCCTGCCCGAACACACCGGCAAACTCGTCCTCTTCGCCGGTATTGACGACTGCCGCTTCAAACGCGTCGTCCGCCCCGGCGACACCCTTCGCATTGAAGTCCAAATCGAACGCATGCGCCGCAGCATCGGACGTGGCCGTGGCCGCGCCACCGTCGGCGACGAATTGGCATGCGAGGCGGGCTTGCTCTTTGCACTGACGCATGCAGAAGAAGAGAGAACAAGTGAACAAATGAACAAATGAACAAATGAACAAGTGAACAAGTGAACAAATGAACAGATAGCCTCTCTCTGTTCTTCTGTTCCTCTGTTCTCTGTTCCTCTGTTCTCTGTTCTCTGTTCTCTGTTCTCTGTTCTCTG
>RSAS01000015.1 GCA_003934145.1 Candidatus Viridilinea halotolerans
AGGGGGGAAGAGATCGAGATTCCTGGCGTTGCAATGCGATTCCAGAAGGGGGCGTACACGTTTTCTGTCCGCCCTTAAAGGGTGAGAGGCGAGGGGTGAGAGGCGAGAGACGAGGGCTGAGGGACGAGGGACGAGGGATGCTTTCAGGATACTGCTCATACTTCCCCTGGGAGCGCGGGCGGGACGCCCGCGCTCCCAGGGGAAGTATGAGCAGGTACGCTTGTCACTCAGCACTCAGCACTCAGCACTGCTATCACCTACCCCACAAACAGCGCAGCGGTCGTCACGTTCCAACCCACAATGACCCGACTCGGCACAATGGCCTGCCCAGTGTAGACATATTCAGCATGGTAGCTCCCATGCTCCAGGCAGAGCAACTCAACCGAACGGGTGCCAGGATCAACCAGCCAATACTCACGCACACCAACTGCGGCATAGAGATCGCGCTTCTCGCGGCGATCATAGCTGGCAGTGCTGGGCGAGGTAATCTCAACCACAAGATCGGGCGGGCCAACAATCCGCCGCGCAGTCACAGTAGCAGCACTGTCACGCAAGAGTACCACAAGATCGGGCTGAACAATGCTCTTTGGCCCCAGTTCTACATCAATTGGGGCGCTAAAGACCCGCCCCTTGCCCGGCACTTGGATATGCTGAATAAGGTAGAAGGCCAGCCAGCCATTTGCAGACTGATGATCAGGGCTTGGCGCAGGGGTCACACGCAGTACTCCATCCAACAACTCATAGCGCTGCCCATCAGCGGGCAACGCCTCATAGTCGGCTAGAGTCCAAGCGATCCCATGTTGCAAAGTCACCTCCGGAGGAAGTTCGGGGGCGGCTGCGCCGCCCCCGAAGAGAGGATGCGAGGGAACCAGGTTCCCTCGCATCCTCTCTTCGGGGCGTGAGGCTTGCCCCCAAAATTTCGTATTAGGTTGCAAAGGCTTGGGCGCCTAGCGCCCTACGGCTTCCGGATGCGTTCGCCGGTGTAGGGATCATACTGCCACTCGCCCGTCGGATCGTTGTTGGGTTGCTCGAGTGCGGGGGGCGTCTGCTGATGAGGGATGGTGCGTTCGAGCGGCATCAAGATCCAGAGAATAAGGTAGATCAGGGGGCTAACGCCACTCAGGACGGCCACCACGAAGACGATGCGCAAAACCGTCGCGTCCAAGTTGAAGTAGTGGGCCAAGCCGCCACACACGCCGGCAAACATTCGATCATTGGCACTCCGTACAAGGCGCTGATTCATTGGTCGTTCTCCTTTATTTTGGCGGCTGCGCCACCAAAATCGAATAAAAAGAGTTTTGCGGGGGGGATTCTTTGGGGGCCATGCCCCCAATCCCCGCCGCAAGGGGAGATTCTTTGGGGGCCATGCCCCAATACGTTTCAAATAAGACCTCACAGGTCTGCCCTGCCACATTGGGATGCCGTCATGAAAGACCTGTGAGGTCTACGCTCGTCCTTATTCGAAAGGTATTGGGCCATGCCCCCCAACCCTTGCCGCAAGGTGGAGAGGCTTCGTTTCCCGTGCGCACCCTCTGCCTATGACGCTATGCAGGGGAAAAAGTTGCAAGCAGTTCACCGTTTAGCCGCCACCGCTACCGCTACGGGTTGGTACTCAGGTATAACCTGGGGCAAGAGTGCGCAGAGTGCGGCTTCGTCATGCTCGCGTACGCAACGCTCAATCTCCGCGATTAGCCACGGAAGGTGTTCCGTGTCAAGCGCCCCGCGTTCAGCCATAAAGATCTTCGCGTGGCTGGTGCGGCGGTAGTACTCGCCATGGGCAAAGAGTTCTTCAAAGAGCTTTTCGCCGGGACGCAAACCCGTAAAGACAATATCGATGTCGCGGCCCTCTTCTAAGCCGGAAAGACGAAGCATATCACGCGCCAAGTCTACCACACGTACCGGCTCGCCCATTTCAAGCATAAAGACCTCGCCGCAATGGCCGAGGGTTGCCGCCTGCAGCACCAGTTGCACCGCTTCGGGAATGGTCATAAAGTAACGCCGCATGTCGGGGTGGGTCACAGTAATTGGGCCACCCGCCGCGATTTGGCGCTTAAAACTGAGGACAACACTGCCCCGGCTGCCCAAGACGTTGCCAAAACGTACCGCTGCGTAGGAGCGCTGGCTGCGCTGCGCCGCCTGCACGACCAAGAACTCGGCAATGCGCTTGGTGGCCCCCATGATACTGGTTGGATTGACCGCCTTATCCGACGAGATCATCACAAAGTGTTCAACCTCTGTCGCCTCAGCCGCCGCAAGCAGATTGTGCGTACCCAGGACATTGGTACTAAAGGCCTCAATCGGATTGAGTTCCATGAGCGGCACATGCTTATGTGCTGCCGCATGGAAGACCAATGCGGGCCGATATTGCGCAAAGAGTGCTTGGATGCGGCGGGCATCGCGGATGTCGGCAATCAACGCCCGCAATACGGGCTTATGCTTGCTGCCTTGGAGGATCTGCTGCAACTCTTCAAGCAGTTCAAAGACACTATTTTCGCCGTGGCCCAGCACCAGGAGCTCGGCTGGAGCGCAGCGCAGCAGTTGGCGACAAAGTTCGCTGCCAATCGAACCACCGCCCCCCGTCACCAACACGCGCCGTCCGCGCACCAATTGGCGCACAGCGGCAATATCGGTCTGCACCGGTTCGCGGCGCAGCAGATCGGTGATCTCCAGTTTACGCAACTGGCTCACCGTGAACTTGCCATCCAGCAACTCCGCGAGGCTCGGCATGGTCAGCGTCTGCACGCCCACGCGCTGACAGATCTGCAGAATCGCCCGCAGATCCTTCCCCGCCGCCGAAGGGATGGCAATAATCACCTGCTGCACCTGGTATTGATGCACCAGATCGGGCAGCGCCTCGCGGCGACCCAACACCGACACCCCATGAATAGTCAAGCCGCGCTTCAGCGGATCGTCATCAACCATGCCTACCACGCGCATGCCCAACTGCGGGTTGTACAAGAGTTCATGCACGACGAGTGCCCCGGCATCGCCCGCCCCGACGACCAACACCGGAAACGGCGCCACCAGCAAACGCGGTTGGCGTCGTGGCGAGCGCGCCCAGACGCGCAGCGCCAAACGCGGGCCACTCACTGCCCCCAGCGCCAGCGGCAGCAAGATCAGCGGAATCGAACGGGGGATACGCAAAGCGGGATTCACGAGACTCGCCAGGTAGGCGCCTCCGCCAATGAGCACCACCGCCAGGCCAACCACGCGCAGCAGGATCAACAACTCATAGGTAGAGACATAGCGCCAGGCGCTCTGGTAGAGGTGTGCATGGAAGAGCAACAACGGAATAATGAGAGCGGAGAGGCTGGTCACAAGCAGAAAGCCCCCAAAGTAGGGCTGCAGATTGAGGGTATCGAGGCGCAGGGCAAAGCTGGCATAGACGGCCAATGGGATCAAGAGCAGATCAGCCACCAATAGGTGGCGGTTGCGTAGGTGGCGCATGGTTGGCTCCTTACGGGGAGGAAGGTTCGTTTGATTATCTATTTCCTCATCGCCGCAATCGTGCGCACAATCAAGATGCAATCGGTCACGACGGAGCGCTTGGTCATATAGTCAAGATCAAGCGCGATTTTAACTGGCATTATTTCATGCACGTAGTGCTGCTCCCAGTCTGCGCCCGCAAGCATCTGTTCTTCATGCCGATAGGCTAATGATGCGGCGCTGGTAATCCCGGGACGATAGGCCAAAATAGAGCTTTGGGTTGGTTGGTAGTGGGCAACATAGCGGGGATCTTCTGGGCGCGGCCCCACCAGGCTCATTTCGCCGCGCAACACGTTGAGCAATTGCGGCAGTTCATCCAACTTAGTACGCCGCAGCCAGCGTCCGAGCGGCGTAATGCGCGCATCGCCATTGGTGGTGATGCCCGGCCCCCGCTGCGCCGCATTGGGTACCATCGTGCGAAACTTGTAGAGGCCAAAGTGGGTACCATAACGCCCAACACGCTTCGCACGGTACAAGACCGGGCCTCCATCGCTGAAACGGATCGCAATAGCCACGACAGCTAGCAGCGGGGTGAACAAGAATAAGCCCACACCCGCGCCCAAGAGATCGATGATGCGCCGCATTAGTTTATCAAGACGACGCAGAATCATCGGCGATACCTTGTTGCAAGTGCGGTGACGGCTGTGATTACGTCGGCAACATCAGCGTCACTCATCTTTGAATAGATCGGCAACGAAATGCTCCGCAGATACTGCCCATAGGCCACCGGAAAATCATCGGGGCGATAGCCATACATTTCACGGTAGTAGGGATGAATATGAAGGGGAATAAAGTGAACGCTGACCCCGATTTGCAATGCGCGTAGCTCCTCAATAAAACGAGTGCGATCAATGGTCAGGCGCTCTAGGTTGAGCCGTAGCACATAGAGATGCCAAGCATGGCTAGAGCCAGGCTGTTCAGAGGGCAGTTGAAGTTCAGGCAGCGCAGCAAAGGCCGCATTGTAGCGTTCCGCAGTCGCTGCACGGCGCATGTGCATAGCCTCAGCCTTGCGCAACTGAGCGAGGCCCAACGCCGCCGCAAGATCGCCCATGTTGTACTTAAAACCAGGCGCCGTGATCTCGTAATACCAAGAGCCTTCAGCCGCATAGCGTTTCCAGGCATCTCGGCTAATGCCATGCAGCGCCAGCATGCGGCACTGCTCGGCCCAATGCGCATGCTCAGTACAGAGCATGCCCCCTTCCCCAGTCGTAAGCGTCTTGGTCGCATAGAAGCTAAAGCAGGTAAAATCGGAGAGTGCGCCAATCTTGCGACCCTGATAGGTCGCGGGAAAGGCATGCGCCGCATCTTCAATAACGCGCAGATCATGCTCACGCGCCACCGCACACACCGCCTCAAGCTCAACCGCTAAACCAGCGAAATGCACCGGAATAATCGCCCGTGTGCGCGGCGTCACCGCCGCCGCCATCAACACAGGATCCATATTGAGGGTCAGGGGATCGCTATCGACCAGCACTGGCCGTGCATCGAAGTAGCGCACCACCTCCGCCGTTGCGGCGAAGGTATAGGCAGGCACAAGCACCTCATCGCCCTGGCGCAAACCAATCGCCGCCAGCGCGAGGTGCAGCGCAGCGGTGCAAGAATTCACCGCCACCGCGTGGGTCGCGCCAACCGCCGCGCCAAAGGCGACCTCAAACTGGCGTACCTTCGGGCCAGTCGTAAGCCAGCCTGACAAGAGCGCCTCGCGCACCTCAAGCATCTCGGTTTCATCAATATCGGGCAAGGCAAAGGGTAGGAAGGTATCGCGCACTGGTTGCGTAGCCTGTAGCAAGACTGCGCTCCTTTCGTCGCTGTGCGGGCCCACATTGATTGCCCGGATGCCCATACCAACGCGAAGCGGGGTGCAATTCACTTGCACCCCGCTTCGCTGTAACCAAGCCGTCATACTGGGCGTGGCTATGGGCTATTCTCGTTGAGGCAGCGCAGCAAAGACTTCAGGATCATAGTAGGTCTGCGCAAAATCATGTCGTTTACACCAGCGCAAATCTAGCGCAGTGGTCGAACCTTTGACGCGCGCTGGGCTGCCAATGGCAATGGCATGATCAGGCAGATCGTGCATCACCAGAGCGCCACTGCCAACAAGACATCCTTTGCCGATAGTCACGCCCGGTAGGATGATGGCGCCTGCGCCAATGAAGGAGTAGGCCCCAATTTTGACCGCACCTCGCGTGTAGCCCTTCCGCTCTGTATTGGGGATATGCACAAACTGTCGGCCCAAGAGCCGGACAGCGTTTTCGCTGCCATGGGTGAAAATACCCACCCACGCACCGATCTGTACGCCCTCTTCAATCACTAAACCCTCGGTCGCATCGAGAATGGAGTGGTGCCAGACCCAAACGTGATCGCCAAGCGCCAAGCGTTCTTTACGCATAACCACAAGCGTGCTGCTTACGCGCGTCCATTTACGAAATTGCCCGGTGGTGGGATCACGATAGCCATAGACCATGAAGGGCCGCTGCATGGTGGCAACAGCATGGGCTAATGTAGACATCACCCGCCCCAATGGCGAACGGTAGAGGCGCTCAGTTAGGCGCATACATTTGCTCCTTTGCATTCTGTTCAAGAATCTGCACAATCTGCGGCACACAGACGTCACTGGTCAGGTGGGCTAAGACATAGCGCCGCCCGGCGGCACCGCGCTGCTGTCGTTCTACTGCACTGAGTTGCGCAATCGCTCTAATTTGGGCTGCCAATATATCGGGGCGATCAGGAGCTACGACCCAACCACACCCCGCTTGCATAATAATGTTGGCCAAGTCGGAATGAGGCAGCGCCGTGGCTAGTACGGGGCGTCCGGCCAGCATATAGGCCAGTAATTTCGAGGGCACCGAGGCCAGCGATTGTTCACGCTGCGTAGGTAGCACCAAGAGATCGGCAGACCCTAGCACCGTTGTGGTCTCGGGGGTAGCCCAGGGCGTGTGGAAGAGCACCCGTTGCATCGGCTGCATTGCTGCAAGCTGTTGGCAGGCGTGCAAACGGCTGCCCGCGCCGGCAATCAGCAGACGGAGATCCGGCAGATCATCAAGAGACTGCAAGGCGGTGATCACCTGCTCAACCCCAGCAGCAACGCCAACATTACCACCATAAACGATCAAAAAGGTCTGCTTTGCAAGGTGCTGCTGCTGGCGATAGGCAGCAATGGCTGTGGGAGAGGCACATGGTTGCGCTGCAACCCAGTTGGGAACAAGACTCAGGCGTGCGCGAGGAAGGCAGCGCTGCTCATGGTAGATCCGGGCAAAGTGTGGCGAGATCACCACAACATGGGAACTTGCGTGAGCAATAGCCCGATCAAGCCAACGCAGGAAGCGCACAAGCAGGCCATGCTCGGCCATACGCTGCTGGGCAACCAGCGCTTCAGGGTAGACATCCTGCACCGAGATGACAAGCGGGATAGCGCGCCATGTCGCCACCAGCGCAAGCAGTCCTGTCGCCACCAGCGGCCATGTATTCGCATAGATCACATCGGGCTTGGGCATGATCGACACCTGCCACGCACTCGTCAGGCCAAACGAGAGATTTTCGAGCAGGCGGCTCAACAGGCGCGACTGTGGCGCTAGGGTGGCAAAACAGCGCAGCAGCGTCACCCCCGTCGCGGTGCGCTCGCGCTGCACCCAGCGCCGCCTAAACCCAGGAAAGAGCCTCCCCGCCGGGCGATTAGGAAAGCTCGTAATCACCGTCACGCAATGGCCACGCTCCCGCAAACCCTCGGCAAGCTGGGCACTGGTCTGTGCCGAAACCACCGGCTCAGGCGGGTAGATCGCGGTGACAATGAGGGTGTGCATGGGGTTATACCAGTTACGAGTGACAAATAAGGTTTGCCTCAGAGCAATGCGGTCTGACGTGATTCGTTATACGGCATGTTCAACGGTAACTGGGGTTATGACCCTCGTTTGCTAACAGTGCGCAGCACCCTTGCCGGATTCCCGGCCACGATCACTCCGGCAGGCACGTCCTGGGCAACTACACTCCCAGCCCCTACCACACTTCCCTGACCAATGGTGACGCCTTTCAGGATCATGCATCCCATGCCGATGAACACATCATCCTCAATCGTCACCGGAGCCGTCTGCGCTGCTTGGGGATACTTCCGGCGCTGTTCAGGATCGAGGGGGTGAAAATCGGTGTCAACGATGCGTGTGTTTGCCCCTACAACCACCCGATCACCAATCGTGATCCGTTCAGCCGCCACAATACTCCCTCCGGTCATGCCAAAATTAGTACCAATACGCAAAACAGCGCCCGCTTGCCAAGTACATAAGATCACGGGATGGGTCACACCTAGCGGATTCGCTTGCCTACCAGAACGCAGGCCCAAGCCTGGCCCAATCTGGATTACACTGCGCCGATGTTTCTGAATAATTGGTAGACCATAGATGCGCCAATCGTGTTGCCAGGCGATACCACGTAAAATGAACAACAATCTAATAATTGGATATAATAGATAGCGTTGTAGTTCATTTTTTAACTTCCAGGGCGTATCTAAAGTGTTGTATATTGTAATTTTAATATTTCTCATGACAAAAGCCGTCGCTCGATGATTGCGCTATAATGAGTCAACATTTGAGGTACAACCGCAGCTACATCAAAAACTGCCTTTGCAAGTAAACGTCCGTTGCGCCCCAGCGCAATCAGTTCGGCAGGTTTTGTAATCATTGCTTGAGCAGCGTGTTGAAACGCTTCAACCGTACATGCCGCCACCCGCCCTGCTTGCCACGCTTCAGCCAACTGGCCAACCGGAATGCCCGGCGACGTCAACACTGGTACTCCGGCGGCCAGGGCCTCAGCGGTAGAGAGACCAAAGTTCTCTTGAATAACCGAGGGGGCTATGAGCAGATCGGCATCAGCTAACACTTGGCGTACCTGTTCAGGATCCAACGCTCCAGTCAAATGCATGTAGTTCAAACATCCAAGACTATGCGCCTGAGCTTGGAGCCTCACGGCCATCTGATCCTGGTCGGGGCCAGCTAGGATCAGGTGAACATCAGCATGGCGCTCGCGGCATGCGGCCAAGGTCGCCACTGCAATATCCGGGCGCTTGATCTGGGTCAGGCGTCCCAGATAGAGGAGCACTATGGCCTCCTCTGTGATCCCGTATTGATGCCGCCAAAACCCTCGTACCGGCATTTGCGCAAACGGGGTGGTGTCAATGCTATTTGGCACCACAAAGAGTGGCGGCCCCAAGCCTAAACGCGCGACCGCTGCTGCTTCCTGCGCATCGGTACAGTAGAGTGCAGCAGCATGCTGTAGGTAGCGTTTACCAAGTAGGTGCAGGTAAAGTTTCTTCTTAAGCCGCTGGTGTCGCAGTGACCAAGCGAACAATTGCCCCCTCACGGCTATAATGTAAGGTTTTCGCTGCTTTAGGCATTGTCGTGCCGCCAAGAGCAGTTGGTAGCCCCAGATCGACTCGATGACCACGAGATCAGAGCGCGCAATCTGATCGGGCAGTGATTGGGCCATCGCTGGCGCATAAAAGAAGCCGAGCCCCTGGTAGCACAGGGGAAAGTAGGAGACAGCTACGCCATCTACCATTACCGGAGTACCGAGCGGCACATCCAGGCGTTGGCGACCGTTCGCATTGGTCGTAAAGACCGTCACGTGTGCCCCATGGGTCACCAGGCCGGCGCAGAGCGTGGCGAGGCTCTTGGTTGGCCCACCGTAGACATAGGCGGGCTTGTAGTAACCAGTGACAAAGAGGATATGCATAAGGTGAACCTTGGCACTGAACATTGGGGAAGGGTGCGCGAGGGAACTAGGTTCCCGCGCATTCTCCCACCCTCCGGCGGGGCGTGGGGCGCAGCCCTACCCTTTTGGTCACACCCAAATGGTATAACGACGTCAAGGTTTGAACCAGATACCCGTATCAGAAATACCATTTGAAGTCCAAATCTTTCGCCAATTTTTGAGTTGTTGCCAGACTTCTTCCCAGATCTGATTGGTGCAACCAGTCGCCGTTCGACGCGAATCAGGGGAACGCGTGCTATCATTTGGAAGAAACCAATTGACATTATCGATAACCAGTAATCCCCCTCGCTTTATTTTTTGCAACATGTGTAAGGCACATTGATCACGCACCGCGCCATCCACAAGGCAAAAGTCAATGGTTTCGTTTTGAAATGTCTCGATTTGTTTTACATAATCAAGATGATCTTCACACAAGCGATAATCGACCTTCGCTATCAAGCCGGACTGGGTTAGCTCTTTTTTGACTCTTTCATACCAAAGCGCATTACTTTCAATTGAACACAACGATGCGAGTCGTGCGGCAAACCATGCTGTGCTACGCCCTGATCCAAATTCAACGCCAACATCTGTTGGTTTCAAGCAGGTCGCTATAGTCAGTCAGATAAAGAATCAGAACCGAAACCAGAATCAAACGGGGAGCC
>RSAS01000265.1 GCA_003934145.1 Candidatus Viridilinea halotolerans
CTAAAGTCGGCACTACGATTGTAAAGCGAAAAGTCCCTTTCTGAAACCTTGTCTTGACGAAAAATCCACTCTTTGCATATGTGCAAAAACACCATGCAACGCAACAACCTTTCTTTGAGCGAACAATTACATCTGCAACTATTCGCGGCCTGATGCTCTTAAAGTTGTATGCACTCCCCTCGCTCTACCGACAAGGTGATTTTACGTGCGTGGGCTTATATGAAAATGACGTTGCTACCCTCTTGTTTTACCATGCATCAAACACGCAAGAAGTACTCACTGAGTTAACACCATTTGTCAGCACGCAAGATCTTGCTGCAATACAAGATATTATTTCCGATCTTGAGCAACGTATTTCGCGCTTTAAGCGCAATACAGACAACGCATAAACTACGAAGGGAGGATGCACGGGAACCTGGTTCCCGTGCATCCTCCCTTCCCACAAGTGCGGCTGCGCCCTTAGCATATGCTACAATACGTGTACAATACGTATTACAACACATGAACCGAGGGCTTTGACAAGCCCGTTATACTAAATCCTAACTCTATGCGGCAGAACGGCTGCCGCACGCAATGGCGCACCTTGCAGCGTTGCGGGGTGCAAAGGAGCTAGGTTTTCGTATGAGTAGCAATGCACGCACGCCCACGGGCCTACGCATCGGGTTTGTCTCGACACGCTTTGCCGGGACGGATGGGGTTTCGCTGGAGACGATGAAGTGGGCGGAGGTGCTGACCTACCTTGGCCATCAGTGCTTCTATTTTTCCGGCGAGTCTGATCTGCCCCCTGAGCAGAGCCGGGTGGTGCCGGAGGCCTTCTGGGAGCATCCAGATGTGGCGCGGGTGCAGGAGGTTGCGTTTGCGACGCTACAGCGCCCGCCGGAGATTTCGCGGTTGATCCATGAGTTGCAGCAGGTGCTCAAGGAGCAACTCTATGCTTTTGTGCGCGATTTCAGCATTGATCTGCTCGTTGCCGAGAATGCGCTAGCGATTCCGATGCATATTCCGCTGGGCGCGGCGCTGACGGAGTTTATTGCCGAGACGGGCATGCCCACGGTGGCCCACCACCACGATTTCTTCTGGGAGCGTAAACGCTTCCTGACGGGCTGTGTCTGGGATTATCTCAACATGTGCTTTCCGCCACAGTTGCCCTCGATCCGCCATACGGTGATCAATTCGTCGGGGGCGCACCAGTTGGGCCTGCGGGCGGGCCTTTCGTCGCTGCTGGTGCCTAATGTGATGCACTTCGAGCGCCCGCCGTCGCCGCCCGATGCCTATACTGCCCATCTGCGTACCGATCTTGGCCTAGCACCCAATGCATCCTTGGTGCTGCAGCCGACGCGCATCGTGCAGCGCAAAGGGATTGAGCACGCCATTGAGTTGCTTCACCGCCTGCAACGCCAAGGGCAGCCCTGCCACCTCGTCATTTCGCATGCCGGCGGCGACGAGGGCGATGCCTATGTGCAGCGTGTCTGCGACTACGCAGAGTTGCTTGATGTGCCGCTGAGCCTCGTTGGTGATCGCATCAAGCCTGCGCGGGGCCTCACGGCGGATGGCGAGAAGATCTACACGCTTGATGATGTCTACCGCCAGACCGACCTAGTAACCTATCCCTCCAACATTGAGGGCTTTGGCAACGCCTTTCTCGAAGCGATCTACTTCCAGCGCCCCTTGGTGGTAAACCGCTACTCGATCTACACCTACGATATTGCGCCCAAAGGCTTTCAGGCGATTGAGTTTGACGGCTTCATCACCGACGCGACGGTTGCGCAGGCGCGTGATGTGCTGCAGCAACCCGCCACGAGCCACCAGATGGTGGAGCACAACTATGCGCTGGGGCTGCGCTACTACTCCTACGGCGTCTTGCGCCGTTCGCTCAAACAGCTCGTTGTGGATCTCTTCGGCGTGGATCAGCCCCAGGGCCAGATGCACGGGCGCAGGCACCCTGCGTGGTAGGGGTTTAAGGGCGGACAGAACATTCGCTCGGCAAGTCACGGATAGGTGATTGGGATGCCACGGATGGCCCTCACCCCCTGCCCCCTCTCCCACGTTGTGGGAGAGGGGGGAAGAGATCGAGATTCCTGGCGTTGCAATGCGATTCCAGAAGGGGGCGCACACGTTTTCTGTCCGCCCTTAAAGTGGTAGGGGCACGGCCCCAAACCCTGTTTTTTTGTTGCGTTGTGGCGGCTTCGCCGCCACAACGCAACAAAAAAAGTTTTTCGGGGGAGGCGCAGCCTCCCCCGCCCCCCCCGCCGCAAGGCGCAACGTGCGCAAGGGACGCACCCTTTTCTCCGTCGCTAGGAGCATCATGGAGCAGGTTCCCAAGCAGTTCTATGCTGCGTTTCAGCGTCAACACGCGGCGTTCCAGGCGTTCCTGCATGGCATTCCCCTCGCCAGTGATCAAGATGCGTATGTGTCGCTGCTGCTCAGGCGTTTGATGTTTGGCTATTTCATGCAGGCGCAGGGCTTGCTCAACAATCAGACCGATTACCTGCGCGAGCGGTTGGCGTGGAGTCAAACCAACCTCGGCGTTGACCGCTACTACCGTGAGTTTCTGCGCGTGCTCTTCTTCGAGGGCTTTGCACTGGCACCAGGGCAACGTAGCGCCGCGACGAACCAGAAGCTGGGGACGATTCCCTATCTTGGTGGCGGCCTCTTTTCGCCCCATCCGCTGGAAGATCGTTATGGGGCGGTGCTCGATCTTCCTGACTGCGCCTTTGAGCAGGTTTTTACCTTCTTCAATCTGTGGCGTTGGCACCTGAATGAGCGTCCTGGCGCGAGCACTCAGGAGCTTGACCCCGCTGTGTTGGGTTCGATCTGCGAGAAGCAGAGCAACCAGAAGCAGATGGGGGCCTACTACACCAGTGACGACATTACGGGCTACATCTGTCGCACTACGATCATTCCGGCGCTCTGCGCCAAGGCGGGCTTGACGCTGGCCTCGCTCAATTTGGCAGCGACGCTCAGCAGGTACATCTACCCGGCCATGCGCCAGGAAGAGCCCTTGCCGACCGAGACGGAGCGCGAATTGGCAGCGCGGCGCGCCCGCGTGGCCACCCTCGTCGCCGAGGCGCAGGCGGGCAAGCTGGCCACGATCAACGCCGCGGTGACGGCCAACCTTGATCTAGAGGCCATGCTTGCCGACCTGATTCCGCTCCTCGACACCCCCAAGCTCTACGCGCTCTACACTGCGCTCGTCGGCGATCCGCAAACGGGCCAGTTGCCGTTGAGCATCCTCGACCCGACCGTTGGCTCTGGTGCATTCCTCTGCGCGGCGCTGCGCATCCTCACGCCGATCTACGCGGCGGTGCTGGAGCGTATGGATGAACTGGTGGCGGCCCACGCAGCGGATGTGACGCAAAGGTGCCAAGGCGCAAGGATCGTTGCAGATGACGCAGCGGATGTGACGCAAAGGCGCAAAGGCGCAAAGGATACGAGATTTGATCGAAAAACCTTTGCGCCCTCGCGCCCTTGCGTCAAAGAACTCCGGGAAGTGCTGGACATCGCCGCAGCCCATGCCAACCGCGCCTACTTCATCACCAAGAGCATCGTCGAGCGCAACCTCTACGGTGTAGACCTGATGGCCGAAGCGACGGAGATCTGCAAGTTGCGCCTCTTTCTGCGTATGGTTGCCGACCTGGACGACGCACGCCCGATCTCGCCGCTGCCCGCCATTGGCTTCAACCTGCACACTGGCAACGCCTTGGTGGGCTGTGTTCACCCTGGCGAGCTTGGTCTTGCAGCCGACGCAAACAACGCCCAACTCGATGCAGCGTTGCTCGTAAGCGGCCAATTGCAACGCACGCCCGACGGAAGCTACAACACCCCGCCCCTCCACTGGTGTACCGCCTTCGGCAGCATCATTGAGGCTGGGGGCTTCGCTGTGATTGTAGGCAACCCGCCGTACGTGGAGTATAACAAGGTTAAACAGGAATACCGCGTGGTCGGCTATCAGACCGCAGCGAGCGGCAACCTCTATGCCTTCGTCGTTGAGCGGGCGCTCCAGTTGCTGGCCAAGGGGGGGCGCTTGGGCATGATTGTGCCCATTGCCTCCGTTTCAACCGCAGCCATGCAGCCGCTACAGCGCCTCTACCAGCCCTACACGCAGTGGCACAGCCACTACGCCGTGCGCCCAGGCAAGCTATTTGCTGGCGTTGATATGAATCTCACCATAACGCTACTGCAACAAACCTCAACGCAGGCGACGGTCTACAGCACCTCGTATCAGCGCTGGTTTAGTGGAAAACCGAGTGATCGCCCCTTTCTTTTTACCAAACTCGTCTATCATCCGTGGGAAGGCATCCCCAACCATGCCAACCCCCTGCCGAAGATCGGCTCTGCAATTGAGGTGAACATTCTCAAAAAAATGCATGCTCACGGAAAAAAAGTGAAGGATTTTACTGCAAAAGATGGTATTCCGATCTACTACCACTCCGGGGGACGCTACTGGCGCAAGGCGCTGCCGGAAAAGCTCTCGTCGCACTACAAGCCGCTCTTTGTGCCTGAGCATCTGCGTTCGGTCATATTGACACTCTTAAACAGCCAACTCTTTTATTGGTACTGGATTGTTCATTCAAACTGCATGGATGTTGTTGCACGCGAAGTGATGGAATTGCCGGTTTTTGATGTTCATAGAGCAGATATACAGCTATTTGAAGATCTTGAACAAAGATTGCTTACCGCTTATGACACTCATCAAACAAAACGTACACGGCGTGGTTCGATGATAAACACCGTTGAGATCAACATTGACATTGGTAAAGCCAAATCCATTCTTGACGAAATCGACCGCGTGTTAGCGGTACACTACGGATTGAGCGACGAAGATTTGGACTTCATCGTCAACTACGACATCAAGTACCGGATGGGGCGCACTGGGGGTGCGACGTAAGGGAAGTGGATTTTGTTGATTGCCCCGTTGCTTTGTCACCCTGAGCGCAGCGAAGGGTCTCTCTTCAGTCGAAAAGAGATGCTTCGCTGCGCTCAGCATGACAGGCTGTTGGGGTACTTAAATTTTTCCGCTTCCCTAACGGTTTGCTGACACCGACCACGCAGGCATGGCGGCTGCAAAGCTCCAGTAGGCTCAGGTGGCACCCGCAGATTACGCAGAAGCCGACTAAAGTCGGCACCTTGCTCCGCTGCGCGTATACCCCTACTGCTCAAGATCCACCGCCAGCACCCATTCCCAACGGGTGGTGTAGTAGACCGTCGCTCGCTGTCCGTCCACCTTGCTCCGTTCCAGTTTGAGGTAATCTGCGGTATCAATACTGAAACGTCGCGTCCCAATGCAGAAGTAGTGGTGGACAGGCTTAGAGCCTGCGCGCATCAGGTGGAGCGTACCGCTGATCGTGGCTACCTTACCCGCCGCTATCGTCTGCTCCATACGGCGGCGGCTATAGGCCAAAATCGCCCACGCAAGGCCCACCCAGAAGAGCAGCCCGACCAGCACCGCCAGCCACATCTGCCAGAGAGGAATCCCGTTGCTGAGCGCCGCTGCACCGCTGCCCAGCACGCCAATGATGGCCACAAAGGTGAAGAAGCCCTCCATGAGCCCCACCGTATCAGCGTGGCGCGCCCGCATGCGCCCCTTCTGCCGCTCGGAGATGGTGCCGCGCCGGTTAGCGCGCAGATCTGCGGGGGTATATTGGAAGACCTCGGCGAGGGCTTCGTTTGGGGGGAGTGGTTGGGGGAGCATGAAGATACACCTTGTGGTGTGGGGGTTGCGGGGCATACGCATGAACGTAAGCCAACGAGCGTGGTTCGTAGTAGGGGCTTTAGCCCCGTAATCAGCCCTTGGACGGCGCTAAAGCGCCTACTACGAGCGGTTTTTTTGGAGCATCCCCAAGCGTACGTTCATGCGCAGAGGGCCACGCTCCCGTCTCTCGGTTCTCGGTTCTCGGTTCCTCAGCACCCCGACCCTTCAAGCAGCGCCTGAATCGCCGGATCCACCGCGGCAAAGAAGTCTAGGCCGGTACGCTCCTCGATGCAGCGCACACTTGTACTGTGGTCTTCCCACGCGCTTCCCCCCACCGAGGCGTCGTTAGGCGTCCAAATGGCAATCACTTCCGTCGCCGCCGTCACGCGGGCCGCATCGTCGCCCGGCGCAGCGGGCAGTACCAGCAGCACCTTCCAGACATTCGCGGGGATGTTGAGGCGTCCGTCGGCCAAGGTACCCAGGCTGCCGTGGCCCCCGGCGACAATATAGACCTCGTTGCCGTCACGCACCAAGCGGCGGGCGTGATCCTCCAGTTGTGCCCAAAGCCCTCGGTTATTCTCAGGCGCTTGCGGCACAATATTGGTGAGCAAAAAGGTAGCGATATTATCATCCTCAGTCGCCGTCCGGTCGCCCGACGGCGTCATATGGCCGCGATCATAACCCGAATTGGTGTAGTCGCTGTGGCTCACGCGATACCAACCTTCGGGTAGCGCGGTATCGGTGATGAAGCTGCCACTGAAACGCTCCACTGAACCAAGATCACGCGCCTCTAGATGCCACGCCACCCAATTGGCAATACCCTGGTCGCGGTGGTAGGCCAGGGCGTACTGGTCGCGCACAATCAAATAGTTGGTCGGTTCGCGCTCGCTGGCGACGGCGCCACTCGGGTTGCCCAACGCAAGGTGGCGACTCTCTGTGCTGGTGGTGGTGGTGGGCTGCGGCTGGGGCTCTGCCTCGAAAAAGATGACAAGAAGCGTCAGCAGCAACATAAGTACGGCTACGGCACGGAGGCGGGCTTGACGCGTGGACATGACAATACCTTTCAAATAAGGACGAGCAGAGATCTCACATGCCTTTGTTGAGCGTAAGAGGCCGGGGATGCGGCATGCTGGGTTTTCAAAAATCCAGCATGCCAGCATTTCAGGTATCGGAAATTTCACATCCCTTCAAGTTGTTTGATTAGGGTGTGACTGGAATCTGTAGGGCGGTGCCCTACACTCCCGCCGGACAGGGGGAAATGCGGGGGAACCTGGTTCCCCCGCACCCCCTACCTACACATTTTGGTCACACCCGTTTGATTATCTTCCCATAAACTTATGGCGATGATGTCAGAAGCACGACGTTGCCATTTATAGAAGGTCGCCTCTTCGACGTTGGCCAGCCAATCCAGGACGGTGCGTAGCTCGGCGACGTGGGGATCGCTATTTGCGCCAGTTGCCTCAAGCCGACGGAGCTCGCTCAGTGCTGCCTTGCGTGAGATCTCGCGCACGTAGGGGTAGTAGAGCACATTGTAGAAGCGCCATGCATCGCTGGCCGGTGGGGCGGCCTGGTCGGTCGGGCGCAAAGCCTCGATGTAGCTCAACAGCAGCTCGCGCAAGATGGCCGCCCGGTTGAGGCGATGGTCGGGGCGCTGCTCGTGGGCAAGCCGTGCGGTGACGAGGGGTAACGCTAAGAGCGGACTCTGCGCCAACTGGGGGGGGCTCTTCAGGTCAGTGATGGCCCGGCGCACGCTCTGTTTGAACTCCTTGGTGAGGGCCGGGGCTGGCTCGGCAGCGGGCGTGTCGCTGCATGGGAGATCAGCCGCTGCTGTCGGCGGATCGGTCGGTGCCATGCTGCTGCTTGGCAGCGGCGTAGCGCGTGGCGGAAGGCCAGCCGTGCTTGCTTCAACCTGCTCCGCTGCGGGCAACGGCGCGCAATCCAGCAGTTGCGGTGCCACCTCAGCCCGCGTCAGCCCGCGCAGATCGACCGGCTGGGTCCCTAGCACCGACGCATAGTCGCGGGCCTCACGCCGCGCCTGTTGCTCCTCAGCCGTAAAAAAGAGGCGGTCGAGAATGTTGCGCCCAAGGTCGAAGGCGCTGTGGGTGGCGATGACCAGCAGGATGATGCTCAGGGTACCGAGTACGTTCAACTGGCCGACAGCGGCGATCACCCCCAGGTAGAGCAGGATCAAGAACAAGATCGCCGTGAGGCTATAGCCAAAGTCGCGCTGAGTATTCTGGCCGGCAAAGAGCAGCCCGGTATGGGCGACGGCGTAGCCAAGCACAAGCAGGCCAGCGTAGACCAGCAAGATGCCGGGGATTCTTGATATGTTCAGCCAAAAGCCCAAAGGCAACCACAACGAGCCAGCCCAGAAGAGCAACCCACCGCCGATCAGCAGATGCAATTGCAGCAGCAAGGTCTTGCGTCCCGACCAGTTGTTGGCGCTGACACAACGGCGGGCTTGCAGCAAGCAGAAGAGCCCACCGATGCTGAGCAGCGTATTGAAGGCAATCGTCATGGGGTACCACGGCCCTGCCGCAATGCGGAAGGTAGCGTCGGGCTGCGCTGTGATTGTTTGGTAATCAACCAACTGATCGGTCGCCCCGCCCAGCCCACTCAAGAGCAGCGCGAGGCCATAGGCGGCAACAACCAGCGCACGGAGTGCGCCATCCCACGGTGGCGGGCGCGCTTCGCGCACCTGCCGATAGAGCAGGCTACAGAAATGCAGCCAGAGCGCAATCGGCACAAAGGCGCTCCAGAAGGTCCAGCGATGCACTGCCACATAGAGATCATAGCTCGTCGTCGCGTGCTTGATCGCATCGGCCCCAAAAAAGATCGCCAGCCCGCCCAGCCCCACAGCGCCACTGATGATCAGCGGGTTGGGTTGCATCATGCGCAGCGCCAGGTAGATCGCCAGCCAGGCAAAGCTGGCGAAACCCAGCAGCAGCACGATTACCATTGGCGAAAACACATCTTCTTCCTTTGCCGTTTGCTCGTTGCTAGTATGCACGCTCTTGGCAAGTTCGGCAAGGGCTTGGGGCTGCACCCCAAGCCCTATGTTTTGGGTGTGACTGGAATCTGTAGGGCGCTGCCCTACACCCCGCCGAACAGGGGGAAATGCGGGGGAACCAGGTTCCCCCGCGCCCCCTACCTACACATTGAGGCTTCGCCTCCCCCAAACCCCCACCCGGGGCTTAACTTAATGTGAATGGCCCCCCTTCGTCAAGTTTTGGCGAGTCTTTGCTAGTACTTGCAGCCAGTTTTGGCGAGGTTTAGGGCTGGAATGGCAAGGTGCGGCGGTGCTAGCCTAGGGTCAGGCGGGCACGGTGCGTCAAGAGAATGTTGCCCAGACGGTACTGGGGCCACTTCCAGTTTCTCAAGGGGTTGCTGACGCGCAAGCTCAGTACGTGTCTCTTAAAGCTACCCGCAGGGGAGGCGCATGGCGTCTCGATCCACGAAGTGGTGAAATGGGGTTGATTATGCGTATCATTGTCAAACTGCTCTATGGCCTCTTTTTCATGGTCTGCTTCACGCTCTTGTTGATCTTGTTCACGCTGCATGTGCAACTCCCCCTCGCCATCGCTCAAATTCCGTTGAGCGGAATCGTGCTCAACGGGATGCGGTTGATTATCGCGCTCTGGGGCATGGCTGACACCTGGCAACGGGGCAGAGGGCTGCCGATGAGGGTCTTCCCGCCCGTGCAACTGGTTGTCACGGGCATCTGTGCCTGGGTTGCGCAGCCGATCTATAGCGGATTCGTGCTGCTCTGCCTCGGTGTCGCGCTCTTCTTTGGCTCGGCGACGGGCACCCCCCTCGTGGCGCTGTTGGTGGCGCTTGGCACGACGGCCTTAGTGCTTGGCTACGAACGCCCCTACCGGCTGCGTACCTTTGGCATCCTGCCGCGGCCCGTCTTCGGCTTGACGCGGCTGTTGGAATTGCTCGGACGTTCCTTATGGCCCACGGGCCAGTGGCCCCGTGAGAAACAAAGGTTCTGTCACCCTGAGTACGAGATGGCCCGCAGGCCAGTGGCCCCGTGAGAAACAAAGGTTCTGTCACTCTGAGTACGAAATGGCCCGCAGGCCAGTGGCCCCGTGAGAAACAAAGGTTCTGTCACCCTGAGCGCAGCGAAGGGTCTCTCGTCAGTCGAAAAGAGATGCTTCGCTGCGCTCAGCATGACGGAGGCGTTTGTTGCT